>JAILQA010000201.1 GCA_024699205.1 Treponema sp.
GAGCACGTGATTTGTAATCTCGGGGTCGTGGGTCCAAATCCTACAAGCAGCTTTCTGGGGAGTTCGCATAGCGGCAATTGCAAGGGACTGTAAATCCCTCGGTTCACACCTCCAGAGGTTCGAGTCCTCTACTCCCCATTAATCAAGGTCTGATTCACATCAGATCTTTTTTTTATGCCCAGGCCTTTTTTAGTTTGACAAATCCCACTCTATCATTTAAAATGTATTAACCGAAAATTTTTTAAGAGGGGATAAGTGCTAATTCATTTTTGGGGTGTACGAGGCTCTCTGCCAACTCCGCTTTCACCACAACAGGTACAATCTAAAATAATGGCCGCTGTACAAAGAATTTCTTCTGATGATATAAAAGACGAAGAATCTCGTGCAAGGTTTGTAGCTTCTTTACCTTCCTGGATTTTTGGTACTGCAGGCGGAAATACTTCCTGTGTAGAAGTCAAATCCTTAGGAAATGAACTTATTTTTGACGCCGGAACCGGAATTCGCGTGCTTGGTAAGTCTCAGAATCTTCCAAAAGACAAAAAATACAATCTCTTTTTCACACATTTCCACTGGGATCATATTCAGGGCTTACCGTTTTTCGACGCAGCCTATGACCCTCAAAGCGAATTTAATATTTATTCTCCCGATGAAAAAACAAAAAGCTTTCTGGAAAATCAGATGATTCAACCATATTATCCGGTTCCTTTTGGTGCTTTTACAAAAAATATGAATTTTATGACGCTGGTTCCTGGAAACGTTATTAATATTGGTAATACTCAGATTGTCTGCTGTCCAATGTCTCATCCGGGAACCTCTTACAGTTATGCAGTTATTGAAAATAATAAAAAATTTGTTTTTGCAACCGATGTAGAGCTCAAATCTTCCGATTTTGATACTTCTCCTGTTATGGAAAAGGTTTTTAAGGATGCAGACTGTATTGTAATAGATTCACAATATACGGCAGAAGAAGCTTACCGCAAACAAAACTGGGGACACTCAGCTTTTTGTTATGCTGTAGATTTTGCTGTTCACTGGGGAATTAAAAACGTATATCTTTTTCATCATGAACCTACTTATGACGATAAAAAGCTTTATTCAATACTTCAGGCCGCAAGATGGTATGCACAATATATTGCTCATGAAGATATAAATATTCAGCTTGCCAAAGAGGATACACAAATCGAGATATGATCCCAATGCGTCCTGTCCCGGAAAAACAATTTACTCTGTCTTATAATTTTAATTCTGCAGAAGTTGCCGCACTTGCCAAATTTTTGCGCGACAATGAAGAAAACCTGCCGGAAGGGCTTGAATTATTTTACAAGGCACTTGAAGATTCGGTATACAAATCGTTATCTTTAGATGAGGTTAAAAAATTTTACTCATGAAAACTAAAGGAAAAGTTCTTCTTGCAATTCTTTTAATCCTTGTAGCGGTAATTGCCGCTGGAGGATTTTATATATATTTTCAAATTTCACCCGTAGATGCTCAAGAAGAAAGCATTCGTTTCGAGGTTGCACAGGGCACTTCTGTAAGAAAAATTGCTTCAGATCTAAAAGAATACGGTTTAATTAAAAATGATATCTTGTTTTATTATTCTGTCAGAAAACCGGTTTTATTAAAAATAATTTGTCCAAATGATACTGTAGAACAGCCTGTTGTGCTAAAAAGCGGAATATATCATATAACACCCGGGCTAAATTATGCACAGATTATAAGTATTCTGGGCTCAGGGCAGCAGGAATATATAAAGGTTTCTGTTCCCGAAGGTAAAACTATTTCCCAAACTGCTCAAATTATGGAAGACGCAGGAATTTGTTCTGCAAAAGATTTTAAGGCTATATGTTATGACAGTTCCGTTCTTGCTCCTTATGGAATACAGGCAGAATCTGCAGAAGGTTTTCTTTTTCCCGAGACCTATTTTTTAACTTCAGGAATGACTGCAAAAGAAGTTGTAAAGCTCATGACAGATACATTTTTTGAAAAAGCAGCAACTATTCCGGGCCTTATGGAAAAATCGGCATCAGAATTATATGATACTGTAATACTTGCAAGTATCGTAGAACGCGAATATCGTGTAGAAGATGAAGCTCCTCTCATTGCAAGTGTATTCAGCAACAGACTAAAACATAACATTGGTCTTTATTCCTGCGCAACTATTGTTTATATTCTTACAGAAATTGAAGGGAGACCGCACCCGGACAGAATCTTACTGGAAGATACAAAAATAAATAATCCTTATAATACTTATAAATGGGCAGGACTTACTCCGGGCCCAATTTCAAATCCGGGACTTGTAGCCCTTAGTGCCGCTGCAAATCCTCCAAAGACAAATTATTATTTTTTCCAGGTTGCAGATTCTGGAACAGGAAGGCATGTATTTACTACAACCTTTGACGAACATAAGGCAAGCCATAACCTTAATGCAAAAAAATAGCAGATATTAGGAGCAGAAAAGCTTTTATGCCGGGATTTATTTCGCAGGAAACAATAGATGCAATTCACAATACAGTAGATATAGTGTCTGTAGTAGGGGAATATACTGCCCTTAAATCCCGCGGTGCAAATGATTATTGGGGCTGCTGTCCTTTCCACGGCGAAAAAACACCTTCTTTTCATGTAGATAATGATAAAAAATTCTATCATTGCTTTGGCTGCCATGCTTCCGGAGATGTAATAAAATTTGTAATGGAAATTGAAAAGCTATCTTATGTTAATGCAATAGAGCTCCTGGCAAAAAAAGGCGGAATACCTATAAAATACAAGGATGGAGGAGTTCCCTCTGACTATGTCCGTGATGATACAGTAGACAAACTCATTGAGCTTTATGAAAGAACAGCCTCTATGTTTCATTACCTGCTAATGGAAACAGAACAGGGAAAAAAAGCTTTAGAATATATAACTTCCCGCGGTCTTACTACAGAGACAATACAAAAATTTAAGCTTGGTTATGCACCTGCCGACAGAAGATGGTTAAGAAAATTTCTGCTCAGTAAAAATTTTTCACCTGAATTTCTGGATAAATCGGGACTTTTCAGTCAAAAATACCCGGACATATCCTTTTTTTCAGATCGTCTCATGTTCCCGATTTTTAACCGTAAGGGCCAGGTAGTTGCTTTTGGCGGTCGTGTAATACCTCCTGCCGATGAATCTCAGCGAAAATACCTTAATTCAGGCGATTTACCTCAGTTTAAAAAGCGTGAAACCCTTTTTGGCTTTAGCCTTGCAAAAAATTCTATCCGTGAAAAAAAAGCAATAATATTTTGCGAAGGAAACATGGATGTAATAGCATATCATCAGTGCGGACTTGATTATGCTGTTGCAACACTTGGAACAGCCCTTACACCAGAGCATATAAAAATGATTTCCGGCTTTGTTTCAGGCGGTTTTGTGTATCTATCCTTTGATTCTGATGGAGCAGGCCAGGAAGCAACCTGGAAGGCAATAAAGCTATGCCGCGAAAACGGATTAACGGTTAAAGTTATTCAGCTCCAGGGTGGAAAAGACCCTGCCGAAATAATGCTTAAGTATGGAAAAAATAACTTGACTGCACAGGTAAACAGTGCTATATTAGATAGCGATTATCTTTTGAATAAAGTAGGGAAAAAATACCCTGTTGACACGCCAGAGGGTAAAACCAAGGCTGCACTGGAATTTTTTGACTATGTGGATGTCTTGCAATCCGATATTCAAAAGGAATCATGCCTTGAGCAATTATCTCAAGTTTTTAATCTGAAACCGGAGGCTGTAAAAAGGGACTTTTTAAATCGAAATCAAGCCCGAGAACGTATAACAATCCGGCCGAGTAATAATGTTCAGAGTACACCGCAGATTAATCTGGATGCAGAATTGCGTGGATTAATTGCTGTAACCGCCGATTTGGATCAATTCAAAATTTTACGTTCCAACCTTGAAGAAAACGATTTTAAGAATCCCTATGCCAGACAGTTATTCAGAATACTTGAAGAGTGTTTTCAAAAAGGAGCTTTGTCTGTACCAGATATAATTGAAAGTTGCAGCGGAACCGGACTGGAACGGTATATTACCAATGCTTTATCGGAAGATGTTTATCAAAAGGAACAATGCAGTATCTATGTCCAGGATACTATAAGGTTCATAAAAAAGAATAAGATTGATGAACAACGCAAAGCATTGCTAAAAAGAATAAGCGACTTTGTTGTATCCACGGAAGAAGACAGAATCCAAAAAAACAACCTTCTTGCAAAAAAAATTGAGTTAGATGAACAGGCTAAGAAATTATCAAAATAGGTGATAAACAAATTATGGAAGAAACAAGCATTAACCCTGCTGTAAAAAAACTTCTGGATTTTGCAAAAGATAAACCTTTTGTAACATGGGATGAAGCAACAGATATTCTTGGTCAGGATTTTGTTAATTCTCCCGAAATGGAAAATATACTAAAGCTTTTAAGCGAAAAAAACATTCAGATAGAGGAACCGGATATTATTTCTGTTGATGATGCAGATGTAGATATGCCGGATCTTTCACAAGAAGATGATGTCGACGTTACAGACGAAGAAGATGACATCATTCTTGAACAGGACGACGATGAAGAAGTTGATGGTGGAAATGATGAAATAAAAGACATTGAAACCATAGAAAAGAATCTTGAAAATTCTAAATCACGTCTTGTAAACAGCGACAAGGATTCTAGTGTTGATGATCCTATCCGTCTGTATCTGCGCGAAATTGGTAAAGAAAACCTGCTTACTGCAGACCAGGAAGTAGAGCTTTCAAAACAGATGGAAGACGGTAATAATATCATAAAGGATGTTATTAAGGGCTCCGGCATTATGATTCCGGAATTCTTTGCAATTGCACAAAAAGCATTTACACGCATAGATTTACACGAACCCGGCAAAACCCGTAAGGAACTTAATGAAGAAATGGCAGACAAACGCCGACTTAAGAGTGCTTACGGAGAACACATAAAGCCTGTTTTGCAGGAAATGAAGCAGTATATTGCACTTAAAAAGCAGCTTTTCGAAGCAGAACAGTCAAGTTCAATTTTCGAAAACGAACAGCTTGTTGCACTCAGAAAGAAAATTATTCCGGAACTTCAGAAAATTGACATTCAGACAGAAGAACTCGATAAATTTACACAAAAATACCGCGAAGCAACAATAAAAATCGAAGAGTATCACCAGAAACAGGAAAAGAAGATGAAGGAGCTTAGAATATCTAATCCTTCTGAACTTCGCCGTTTGGGAAAAAAGATTTCCATCAAATCACAGGCTGTAAAGCTCGAAGAAGAGCTTAATATGAGTGCCGACGAAATACGAGAAATCTATACTCAGATTCAAAAGATTGACAGAAACCTGCATAAGCTGGAATTTGCCTACGAAAACAATGTAGAAGATATCATTAAGATGGCACAGGAAATTGAAAACGGCCGTATTATGATGGAAAAGGCAAAGAATAAGCTCATTAATGCTAACCTTCGTCTTGTTGTTTCCATTGCAAAAAAATATACAAACCGTGGACTGCATTTCTTTGACCTGGTTCAGGAAGGAAATATTGGTCTTATAAAGGCTGTAGAAAAGTTTGAATACCGCAAGGGCTTTAAGTTTTCTACAGCCTTTATAAGACCAATATTTCCTTCCTGAACCAGGTCAAAGAAATGCAGTCCACGGTTTGTATATTTTTTTG
>JAILQA010000310.1 GCA_024699205.1 Treponema sp.
TTTAATTTTTCACGCAACTCAAAAAGAAAATATATATGGTCAATATGAATTAGATGAATTCGAATATTATATGTACAAATTAAAATAACAAGATTATTTTTATAATAAGCACTGTCAATTGACAGTGTTTATTTTTTTAAATTACTTCTATCTTACCAAGCAATAACAACTAAATCCTAAATATCCAGATTAGCGTAGCTTGAGTTCTCTTCAATGAATCGGCGGCGAGGTTCAACTTCTTCGCCCATACATACAGAGAAAATCTTGTCGGCAGCCATTGCATCTGGAATTGTTACTACTCGCATTTTGCGGTGAGCAGGGTCCATGGTTGTTTCCCAAAGCTGTTTTCCGTCCATTTCACCAAGACCTTTGTAGCGCTGAACATCGGCTTTATCTCGCTGGTCTCCAAGAGCTTCCAAAGCTGCGTCACGTTCTGCATCGCTGTAACAGTAAACAGGCTCCTTCTTTCCAAGCTGAACCTTAAACAAAGGTGGCATTGCAAGATAAACATAACCATGCTCAATAATCTGAGGCATGTAACGGAAGAAGAAAGTCAAAAGCAAGGTACGAATGTGTGAACCGTCGACATCGGCATCGGCCATGATGATAATTTTATGATAGCGGAGTTTATCTATATTAAAATCTTTTCCAAAGCCTGCACCAAGTGAAGCAATTACCGGCTCAAGTTTATCGTTATTCATAACTTTTTCTGGGCGGACTTTTTCTACGTTGAGCATTTTTCCCCAGAGAGGAAGAATTGCCTGAGTTTTTGGGTCCCTGCCCTTCTTTGCAGAACCACCGGCAGAGTCTCCTTCGACTATGTATACTTCGCAAAGCTCAGGATTTTTCATTGAACAGTCAGACAATTTTTCTGGTAAACCAAAACCATCGCTCATTGTCTTTTTGCGCATATTGTCTTTTGCCTTGCGGGCAGCAATACGAGCCTTGGCTTCATCAATTGCCTTTTTAAGAATTGCTTCAAGAACCTGCGGATTCTGTTCGAAATAAACTGTGAGTTTTTCTTTTACAATCTGGTCAACAATTGTGCGGACTTCTGTATTTCCAAGTTTTTCCTTTGTCTGGCCTTCAAACTCAGGTTCTGGAACTTTCATAGAAATTACAGCTGTAAGACCGCTGCTCAAATCTTCGTAAGTAAGTTTTTCTTCTTTATCAAGATTTTTCTTGAGCTTTTCGTTGGCTTCAAAAAATTTATTCAAAACAAAACGAACGGCAGAACGGAAGCCTTCAAGGTGAGTTCCACCATCGCGAGTATTGATGTCATTAACGAACGTTAGTATGTTTTCGGAATAGCTGTTGTTATAATGGAGAGCGATTTCTGTGATAACATCGTCTCTTTCTTCATTGATATAAATTGGTACAGGCGGAACAACCTGTTTTCCTTCATCAATGCTTGCAACAAACTCATTGATTCCGCCTTCAAAACGCAAAATCTCTTCTTTTGGTTTTTCGAGACGTTCATCTCTGAAAATGATTGTAATTCCACTGTTTAGGAATGCAAGTTCTCTGAGTCGCAGTTTTAAAACATCATAATCATATTGTGTTGTTTCTGTAAAAATAGTTTTATCAGCCTTCCAGCGGATTGTAGTTCCGTGTTCTTCCTGACTACACTCCCCTATTATTTCAACTTTTGTTTTTGGAACACCACGTTCATATTTTTGCTGATAGATATGACCGTCACGACGAATTGTTGCTTCCATCCAATCTGAAAGTGCATTTACGCAGGAAACACCAACACCGTGCAAACCACCAGAAACTTTGTAAGAGCCTTTATCAAACTTACCGCCGGCATGAAGACGAGTCAAAACTAATTCCAGGGCAGAAATCTTTTCTGTAGGATGAATATCAACTGGAATACCGCGGCCGTTATCTACAACACGAACGATATCATTTTGTTCAAGAGCGATTGTAATTGTTGTACAAAAGCCAGCCATTGCTTCGTCTATAGAATTATCAACAACTTCATAAACAAGGTGATGAAGACCTCTTGGTCCGGTTGAACCGATATACATACCAGGTCTTTTTCTAACAGCTTCCAAGCCTTTTAAAACTTGTATATTACCAGCATCGTAAGTAGCAGTCATTCTTTTTTCCTTTGATTTTTAGCATTAATTTCCCACAAAAAAAATGCCAAATAAATGTCTATAATATAAGATATATTTTATTATTATATCTGAAAAAAGTTTGTTATTCAATGAAGAGAGCTCCCATATTATAATTATTAAAAGTACAAATTAACTTTCGGTTGTGAGTTTCTGTGCGCAAAGGCGTGGAACGGCTGCTTTGCAGGCCACTGGACTGAGCGAAGCGAGGGAAGCGGCTGAGCGTGAGCGAACCGTGGAAGGCCGTTAGTGTGAGCGATTTGCGCCAAAACTCTTGAAGATTTTAAAGAAGTTTAAGATAATAAAATATATGCCTAATCAAAATTACAAAGAAACATGGCAATATGTCATGAATAAAATAAAAGAAGAATTTATTGCTCAAAATAATGAGGTAGATTTTACTATCTGGTTTAATAATATTAAATATGTGGAAGATACTGTTGATACTATTACGGTTTCTGTTCCATCGCCTTTTATACTGCAGATGAATAAAACCAGAGGATATTTTGATAAAATTCAGAATACGTTTAGAGAAACTCTGGGCATGGATAATATTACTCTTAAGCCTATAATTGCAAGTAAAGCTTCTTCAAAAGATTCTGATGCTTCTAATTCTGGTGATTCAAAAAATGAAGAAAATAAATTATCGCCAAACTATAATAAAGATATTAAAAATTCTCATTTTGACATAAGCGAAATTGAAAAAGAGAGTGATGATTTTTCTGAAAATCCTGCTAATAATCTGATGAAAAATCAGACAGAAAATCTGGTTGAGGATGGTAAATCTTCTGATTCGGATAGCGAAAATAATGGTGCAAATGATAGCGAAAATGATTTTAATGACAAAAATAATGGCGAAAAAACAAATAATTCAAAAATAACTTTTGTAAAACATCCTCTTTTGGATGAAAACTTTACTTTTGATACTTTTATTCCTGGTGAAAACAGCAATTTTGCTTATAATGCTTCTCTTGCGGTCGCTAAGGATCCTGGAAAAAAATATAATCCTATTCTTCTTTACGGTGGTTCTGGATTGGGAAAAACTCATTTGATGCAGGCTATTGGAAATTATATTAATAATCAAAATCCTGGGAAACTTAAAATCTGTTATGTTCCTGCAGAAAGTTTTACAAATGAGTTTATTCGTTCTACAAGAGAAAAAAATACTGAAAGCTTCAAAAATAAATATCGAAAACTTGATGTTCTTCTGCTTGATGATATTCACTTTTTGGAAGGCAAGGAAGCAACTCAGGAAGAATTGTTCTACACTTTTAACGCTCTTCATGAAAAAAGAGCTCAGATGGTATTTACCTGCGACCTTCCGATTAAAGATGTAAAAAATCTTAAACCGCGCCTTGTAAGCAGACTTTCAAATGGACTTTGTATTGATATTAAAACTCCAAATTATGAAACCCGCTGTGCAATTTTACAAAAAAAATGCGAGCAGAAGGGTCAGGATATTGATCCGGAAGTTATAAGTTATATTGCAAAGAATGTTGAAACAAATGTTCGTGAGCTTGAAGCTGCTCTTACAAATATCATCGCTTATGCAGAAATTGTAGATCAAAAACCAAATCTTGAAATGGCAAAAAATATTTTGAAGGATGTTTTCAGTGCAAATCCTAATGATAATATTTCGCTGGATACAATTCAAAAGGTTATTGCTGATAATTATGGAATCACTGTTGCTGAACTTAAAAATAAAAAACGAGATAAAAAATATTCTCTTCCACGCCAGATTTCTTTTTATATTGCAAGAGAAATTACAGAATCTTCTTATACTGAACTTGCACAGGAGTTTGGAAAAGA
>JAILQA010000247.1 GCA_024699205.1 Treponema sp.
GATCATCAGCTTCTACAATTATACCACCATTCAGTTCATTTTCCCACTTAATATCAATTGTTAATGTTTCATTCATGATAAAGTCAGAGAACATTTTGTAGGCATCATTTAAAATCTGAGAACCAGAGAGTGTAAGCTTAATTCTGTCAGTTACATTAAATCCAGATTCCTTTCGCTGATTCTGGATACCACGAATTAAATCTCGTACATATCCTTCTTTTTTAAGTTCGTCAGTAATTTTTGAATCAAGACCGACAGTCAAAGTTCCGTCATTAAGAACTTTAAGTTCATCCTTTTCAAGACGTTCAACAATAACTTTTTCTGTATCAAGTTCAACAGACTTTCCGTCTACTTCGATAGTAAGTTTTGTTCCGTCAAGAATTGACTGAATCTGTTCTGAAGTAAGGGCTGCAATTATATTTGCAGCAGATTTCATTGAAGCGCCAAGCTCTTTTCCTAAAACCTTAAAGTTTGCCTTTGCTTTATATTCAACTAGTTCGTCTTCACGTTCGTGGAAAATTACTTTTTTAACATTTAATTCTTCACGGATACAGTCTTCCATTTCGGCAAGAACTTTTTTCTCTTCAGGATTACGTGTTACAAGAGCAACACTTGTCAAAGGCTGACGGTTCTTAAGATTAAAGGTATTTCTTAAACTGTGTCCCATTGATACTGCTTTCTGAACAGTTTCCATCTTGAACTCAAGTTTTTCATCTGACCATGCAGGATTTGGAACAGGATAATCACAAAGATGTACAGAAATCTTATCTTCTCCAGAGCGGAGATTAAGATACATTTCTTCAGTGATAAACGGAACAAATGGAGCTGCAACTTTTGTAAGAGTTTTAAGAGCAATATAAAGGGCTTCGTAAGCTTCTGTCTTATCTGTATCATTTTCTGATTTCCAGAAACGACGGCGGCTTCGACGAATGTACCAGTTGTTAAGTTCATCAATAAATTTAACGATTGGGTCAATTGCACCTGACAAATCATAGTTATCAAGAGATTGAGAAACATCTTTTATAAGCTTCTGTGTAATTGAAAGAAGCCATGCATCCAGAGGATTTGAAGGAAGTTTATCATCAAAAAGATGTCCTGTTGGTGTAATTTTATCGATATTTGCATAAGTTACAAAGAAAGAATAAGAGTTCCACCAAGGAATGATAATTGATTTAAGAATATCACGTACACCCTCGTCTGAATAACGGATTTCATCGGCTTTAACTACTGCAGAGTGCATAAGGAAAAGACGGATTGCATCGGCACCAAACTTATTGATAGCTTCAACAGGGTCAGTATAGTTTCTAAGAGACTTAGACATTTTACGTCCATCAGAAGCAAGAACAATTCCGTTTACAATACAGTTCTCAAAGGCAGGCTTGTCAAAAAGCTGGGCAGCAAGAACTGTAAGTGTATAGAACCATCCGCGTGTCTGGTCCAGACCTTCTGAAATAAAGTTTGCTGGGAAGTTAGCCTCAAACTTTTCTTTATTTTCAAAAGGATAATGTACCTGAGCATAAGGCATAGAACCTGATTCAAACCAGCAGTCAAAAACTTCCGGAATACGCTTCATCGTACCTTTTCCACATTTTGGACATTTGAAGGTTATCTTATCTACAAACTGCTTGTGTAAATCTTCAGGATAAGTTCCACTAAGGTCTTTAAGCTCCTGACGGCTGCCTACACATACAGTGTGTTTACAGTCCGGGTCATCACAACGCCAGATTGGAATTGGATTTCCCCAGTAGCGGTTACGGCTTACTGCCCAATCGCGAGCTCCGGCAAGCCATTTACCAAAGCGGCCTTCTTTAATGTGTGCCGGCTGCCAGTTGATTTTGCTGTTGGCACGGAGAAGTACGTCATGATAATCTGCTACCTTTACAAACCAGGAACCGATTCCACGATAAATGAGTGGAGAACCACAACGCCAGCAGTGAGGATATGAGTGAACAATTGAATCACGTTTAACCAGTTTTCCTTCTTCCTTAAGGCGTTTCATTATCTCTTTGTCTGCATCCTTTACAAAGAGTCCCTGATAATCAGACACTTCTTTTGTAAACTTACATTCAGCATCTATTGGCTCAACATTTGGAACTCCAGAACCCTTGAAAACCTTATTATCTTCTTCACCAAAGGCAGGAGCAATATGAACGATACCGGTACCATCTTCTGTAGAAACGTAATCAGCATTAAACATGCGGAAAGCACCTTTTTCGCATTTCTGGCCAGACATTTCTTCGCAGGCTTTTGGATCTTTGAGATTAGCAAAATATGGGAACAAAGGTTCGTATTCAGCATCAATAAAATCCTTACCTTTATGACGGTAAATGATTTCGTAATCTTCTGCATTTTTGTAATAAGCAGAGAGACGGGCTTCTGCAAAAATATAATAATCACCACTTTCTTTGTCTAAGATTTTAACGTAATCAACTTCTGGTCCCATACACAAACCAAGATTGCTTGGTAATGTCCATGGAGTTGTTGTCCATGCAAGGAAGTAAGTTTTTCCATTTGCCATATCCGGGTCATTTACTCCTGCAGGAGCCTTAGTAATCTTAAAGCGAACGGTTACAGTCTGGTCCTGAACATCCTTATAGCCCTGAGCAAGCTCGTGAGTAGAAAGAACTGTTGAACAGCGAGGACAGTAAGGAAGAATATATTTTCCTTCGTAGATAAGACCTTTATCCCAGAGAGATTTTGCTACCCACCAGATAGATTCCATGAACTCAGGATTCATTGTTTTGTAATCATTGTCAAAATCAACCCAACGTCCCATGCGGGTAATAGTTTTTCGCCATTCAGAAGTATATTTTAGAACAGAAGCACGACAAGCTTCATTGAACTTGTCGATTCCGTAATTTTCAATTTCATGCTTAGAGTTTAATCCAAGATCTTTTTCTATAAGGTTTTCAACAGGGAGACCATGACAGTCCCAGCCGAAACGACGTTCAACTCGTTTACCTTTCATAGTCTGATAACGTGGAATAATATCTTTAATGGTTGATGGAATAAAATGTCCGAAATGTGGGAGACCTGTAGCAAACGGAGGACCATCATAAAATACAAAATCCTCTGCCCCTTCTCTCTGGCTTACTGATTTTTTGAAAATATCTTTTTCCTGCCAGAATTTTAATACATCCTCTTCCTGTTTTGGGAAGTCAACTTTTGGATCAACCGGTTTAAAACTCATTATAAAGTAACCTCAATATATATAATTTTATCAAAGTATTATGCCATATTTTTTTACTTTAAACAATACGTTTCTGTTAGTGTTTCTATAAGTGTGGAAGTGTTTCTGTGGCTTGAAAAGGATTTTTATTTTGTGTAGAATTATAGAATTATGAAGAAACAAAAGAAAAACGTAATACCAATCTGCTTTGCTACAGATGATAATTACATTCCCTTACTCGCCGTTGCGATAGCATCTCTCTTGGACAATAGCTCAGAAGAAAACTTTTATAAGATTTATGTCCTTACCACTCAATTAAAAGAAGAGAATATTCAGAAGATTTTAAAGCTAAAGAAACCTAATTCTTCAATAAGATTTGTTTCACTTGCGAAAGAATTAGATAAATATACAGATTTGTTTCATCTTAGAGACTATTACTCAAAAGAAACTTATTATCGTATTTTTATTCCTAATCTTTTTCCTCAGTATAAAAAAGTTCTTTATCTTGACTGCGATATTGTAGTTTTAAAAGATGTTGCTGAGCTATTGTCCAAGAGAGATGCTATCGCAACGGCGAGTAAGGG
>JAILQA010000250.1 GCA_024699205.1 Treponema sp.
AGTCCGAGTTCTTCATCAATTGTGGCTGTCTTTTTTTCCTGCTGAATATTATAACGGAAAAAGTCTGCAACCTGCTCCAGAAAATAACAGGTTTTGTCTGCATTTTCCATCATTGCCAGCTGTGCACCCGTATTTAGCGTATTAAATAGAAAATGAGGATTAATCTGATTTTGCAAGGCACGCAACTGAGCGTCCGTATAAAGAGCCTGCATTTCTATTTCTTTTTCCTTTAATTCTGCCTCGGTGTGAGCTTTTTCCCAGATTGTGTCGATATATTCACGAATACTGATAATCATTCGGTCAAAGGCTGTACAGATACTTCCTATTTCGTCGTTTGTGTTTATATTAAAAAGCGGAACATCAAAATCGCGCTTTGAAACTCTATGTGCAACTGCCGAAATCTTCTTTAGCGGCTGAATTATTGTAGTGATTGAAAGGTAAAGAATTACAAGTGCAAGGAAAGCAAAAACAAAGAAGAAGAAAAATCCGACTTTTGTGGTGTAAACGATATTATCGTGATTATTTTCGTATTTTTCCGCATTTTCCTGAAGGAGAAGCTTATTCAATTCCAGAAGCTGAGCAAGAAGAATATTATAGTTGTCGGATGTTTTTTTGTAATAATAGGCAATTTCTTCGCTGTTGTTGGCTCGTCTGGCAGCTACGGCCTTTGAACTGTAGGTCACAAAGGAAAGAGCCAGCTGATAAACAATGTATTCTTTTTGAACAACTTCATTTGTTGATGGCAGCTTCTGCATGTGCTGCATAAACTCTTCTACCTTTGCGCGGTTGGAATAAAAATTGTCTATGCTTTCAAAAGTATGATAATTCAAATAGGTTTCGAGAGCCTTTTCGGTTTGCGCCAGGGTTTGAGAAAAATAGTTTAATTCTGTGTTTGAATTATAGGAATCACCGAGTATTTCTACAGAAGAAAAGGTCAACTTCATTGTAACAAGAAGAATAACAGACATAGCAATCAGGAAGGTAAAAACGCATAACATAATGCGTCCTCTTAAACTTTTGTTCATTTGCTGCTCCTTGTAATTTTTACGTCGGCAGCAATGTAACTGTTTGCATAACCTTTTTCTTTGTATTCAAAAAACTCGCGAATTGCAGCTTCCCCGATTTTTTCAGGATCGAGAGCTATAAGTTCATTTATGATATTTTTTTCAAGATAAAGCTGGCAGGTTTCGTTTGTACCAAAACCGATGATTCCTATATTTTTATTATTTTCCTGATGAAGTTCGATTAGTGTTTGTACAACCTTGATAGTATTTTCTTCGGTAATGCAGACTAAGACAAGCTTTTCGTCAGCTGCATCGAGTTTTAAGTCTTCAGGCGTGATATTTTCTTTTACGGAATAAAGGATTTCTTCATATTCGCGCAGAACATCCTGAATACTGTTCATAAGTGAGCTGTAATTTATATTACTCATTGTATCTTCGCTGATGATTATGGCCCTTCCTTTTTTCTCTAATAAGGCAACTGCTTCATCACCAAGCTTTTTACCAAGCTCCCAGTAGCTGTTTCCTATAAAACTGATTTGCGGAAGATTGGGATTATACTGACCCGTCGTAACAATTGGTATTGGGTTTCCATCGTAGCGGGTTGGAGTTGAAATGTTATCGTAAGAAGAATCTATATAAGCAATTACGCAGTCTGCATTTACAAAAGAAGCATAGTCAAAAAGTGATTGTGACGAAATCTCTTCTGCCTGCGAACGTGGAACATACAACTCAGCAACGGCATTATAAAAGGAACATACATTATTTGCGCCATCATAAACCTTTGAAAGGAAAAGTTCATTTTCGTAATTTCCGGTTACGATGATATGAAAATTACGGTTTTCGCTTAAAAGGTTTTTATCTGCAGCCTTTTTTGTATGTGCAGTCAGAAGATAATAAAAAATAGCCAGAGAAAGAATAGCCAGTATTGCAAAAAGAGTTATAAGAACAGGAAAAAAATGACCGGCACGTTTTTTAGGCTTTTCCATACTCAAAAACTATTTTTTCTTTTTTATAATCTGCCGTGACAGAACCACCTTTTTCCAATTTTCCAAAGAGAACTTCATCAACAAGGGCATCTGCAAGTTTACTTTCGATTGTACGCGCCATATTTCTGGCTCCGAACTCTTTTGAATATCCCTGGTCTGTAAGATAGTCTACGCAATGGTCTGTAACTGTGAGCACAACTTTTTTTGCCTTCATTCGGTCTGCAAGCTTTTTAATTTCCTTGCGGCATACTTTCTGAACAACTTCGCGGCTAAGGTGATTGAATGGAATTACAGCATCAAGCCTGTTTCTGAACTCAGGAGGGAACTCGCGGTTTACGGCTTCATTTAAAGTAGCTTCATCACAATCAGCAATTGTAGAACCAAAGCCAATTCCCGGTTTTTCCATGTCGCGGGCACCTGCATTACTTGTCATAATTATTATGCAGTTTCTAAAATCGGCTTTACGTCCCTGATTATCAGTAAGAATACCATAATCCATTACCTGAAGAAGAATGTTGTAAATATCTTCGTGTGCTTTTTCTATTTCATCAAAAAGAACAATTGAGTTTGGATTTTTTCTTACATCTTTTGTAAGCTGTCCGCCTTCTTCAAAGCCAACGTATCCTGGTGGTGAACCAACAAGACGGCTTACAGAATGCTTTTCCTGATATTCACTCATATCATAACGGAGAAGAGGTTCATGCAAGATTTGTGAAAGGGTTCTTGCGAGTTCAGTTTTTCCACAACCGGTTGGACCTACAAAAAGATAGCAGGCTTCTGGTTTGTCTGGATTGCGGAAACCGGCGCGTGCACGTTTTACTGCTTTACCCAAAGTAACAATTGCTTTTTCCTGACCGAAAATATCAGCACGCATATTATCTTCGATGAACTGCAGCTGTTCTTTTTCGTCACCGGCAACAACATCAATAGGAAGCTTTGCTATTTTTGCAGTAACCTTGCGGATGATTGCAGAAGAAACCTGAAAAGCTTTTTCTGATTCAACCAGCTCTTTTGCATTTCCGTTAAAGCCACCGGTTTTTGTTATGTAAAGGAAGGCTCCTGCTTCATCAATAATATCAATTGCTTTATCTGGAAGTCTGCGGTCTGGAAGATACTGAATTGACAAATCAACGGCAGATTCAATTGCAGAAGGCGCATATTTTACATGATGATAAGTTTCGTATTTCTGCTGCAAGCCTTTGAGAATCTTTACTGTTTCGTCTCTAGTAGGCTCATTTATATCAACCTTCTGGAAACGTCTTGCAAGTGCACGGTCTTTTTCAAAATGTGCTGTGTATTCTTCAAAGGTTGTAGAACCAATGATTCTTATGCTTCCGTCTGCAAGGGCTGGTTTTAAAAGATTTGCGGCATCCATAGAACTGTTGCCGTTGGTTCCAGCTCCCATTATCATGTGGATTTCGTCTATAAAAAGAATTGATTTTTTCTTCTGTTGTAATTCTTCTATGATTGAATGAAGTCGCTCTTCAAAATCACCGCGGAACTTTGAACCTGCAAGCAAAAGTCCTAGGTCCAGACTGTAAATTGTAAAATCTTTAAGGGCCTTTGGAACTTTGTTGTCTACAATTCTTTGAGCAAGTCCGTAGGTTATGGCTGTTTTTCCAACGCCGGCATCTCCTACATGGAGAGGATTATTTTTTGTACGGCGGCAGAGAATCTGAATTGTACGTTCAAGTTCTTCTTCACGACCAATTAAAGTATCAAACTTACCTTTTTTTGCCATTTCTGTAAGATTTACGGCAAAGCGGTCTAAACCACCTTCGTTATTTGAGGTTAGTCCTTCCGGGAATTGAGGATTTTGTGGTTTTTTGCCGGCATTTGTGGCTGTTTTTTGAGCCGCTCCTGCCCCGTGAACACCCTTTACCCGACTGATGGTTTCTAAAAGTTTATAGTGTTCAACTCCGCTGTTTTTAAGATAATAGGAACAATAATTGCGGTTTTCTTCGAACATGCTTACAAGAACATCTGTAATATCAATAACTTCTGATTCGCTTGTAATGCAGTGGAAAACAGCTCTGTTCATAACAGCCTGAAAACCTGCGGATTCCAGCGGTCCTGATATAAAATCTGGATTTGCTTCCTGACAGATTACAGGGATTTTATTTGCAAGATGGTCTGTAAGTGCTTCTTTTAACTGGTAGCAGTTACTTCCGCTTTCTGCAAGAATATGGCATACAAAATCATCTGCCATGGCAACAGCAAGTACATGCTCAGGCGTAAAAAATTGATGGTGAGATTTTTTTGCCTCGTTTAAAGAGTCTGCAAGTATTTTTGTAAGCATAGGGCTTACTTTCATCTGGCGAACGATACCTTTTTGCTGGTCGTTTTGTTTACTCAATTTCTACCCTCAATGGAAAACCATTTTTTTTGGCAATGGCCTTGGTCAGGTTAGTTCTTGAAACTGCAATGTCGTATGTATAGATTCCTACAACAGCGGAGCCTTTCTGGTGAACCGTCTGCATAATTAATTCGGCTTCGTCATGTGATTTGTTGAATATCGAAACAAGAACATCTACTACAAAATCCATTGTCGTGTAATCATCATTATAGAAAACAACACGTTTTTCTGGCGGAAGTTCAAATGAGGTGTCTTCAGCAATTCCGCTGGATGGTGTGTTTTGTGTCTGATTAAATAAATCACTCATAGCTATAATATAACGATAAAATTGCAAATTGACAACAATCAACTAAAAATAAGAAAAACAGTTGAAATTGCGCGTCCTTAAAAAGTCTGGTACTGCGGTGTTCTTCGGACCATTGTATTTTTTTATACAATTTTATTATAAATTTTTACTTTGATTTTAATCGCATGGATTTTATAATTTTTCTTATAACTAACCTAAGGAGTATTTTTTATATGGATAATTTTACATTTTATTCACCTACATATTTTGCATTTGGAAAGGGAATGGAAGCTAAGGCTGGAGAGCTGGTAAAAAGATTTGGCGGAAGCAAGGTTCTGATTCATTTTGGTGGCGGTTCGGTTGTAAGGTCTGGGCTTTTGGAGCGTGTAGAATTATCTCTTAAAGAGGCTAAAATTGATTTTATAAAGCTGGGCGGTGTAAAGCCAAACCCAAGAAGCGGGCTTGTTTATGAAGGAATAGAATTGTGCCGTAATGAAAAGGTTGATTTTATTCTTGCTGTTGGTGGCGGTTCTGTAATTGATTCTGCCAAAGCTATTGCGGCTGGGACAATTTATGACGGTGATTTCTGGGATTTTTATGAAGGAAAACCTGTTACAAATGCCTTGCCGGTCGCTACTGTTTTGACAATTGCTGCTGCCGGTAGTGAAGGAAGTCCTGACAGTGTAATCACAAAAGAAGAAGGAATGTTCAAACGCGGTGCAAGCGGTGAAGCTTTACGTCCAAAGTTTTCTATTTTGAATCCTGAACTTACACAGACTTTGCCGGCTTATCAGACAGCTTGTGGAATTACAGATATTATGGCTCACCTTTACGAACGTTATCTTACAAACTCTACTGATGTTGAAGTTACAGACCGCGTAATCGAAGCTTTACTTTTGACAATGAAAAACGAAGGTCCTAAGGTTATAGCAGATCCAAATGATTATCAGGCAAGGGCAAATATTATGTGGGCTGGAATGCTTGCTCATAATAATTGTGCAGGTGTGGGCCGAAGCCAGGACTGGTCAAGTCACTGTATTGAGCACGAACTTTCTGCTTTGTATGATTGCGCTCATGGTGCGGGGCTTGCAGTAGTTATGCCTGCTGTATTTACTTACAACTTAAATCATAATGTTATGAGATTTGCTCAGGCTGCGGTACGTGTCTGGGGCTGCGAAATGGATTTTGAACATCCTGAAAATACGGCAAAAGCAGGAATTAAGGCTTTGCAGAACTTTTTAGTTTCAATAGGAATGCCAAAGAATTTTGCTGAACTTGGTGCAAATCCTGCTGATATTGAAAAGCTTGCTCATACTGCCTGCTACGGAAACGGCGGTGACGGTCATGTTTATGGCTTTGTAAAGCTTGAGCAGAAGGATGTTGAGAATATTTATAAATTAATGGTTTAACAATTCATAATTCATAATGCATAATTCATAATTCATAATTTTTTGTGTGGAGAATAACTATGGTAGATGTAAAAGGTAAATGGTGTTTTATAACTGGTGCTAGTAGAGGAATCGGAAAGCTTTCGGCTGAGTTTATGGCTGAGCAGGGAGCTAATTTAATTCTTCATAGTCGTGATAAAAGTCATACTACAGAGCTGGCAAAAACACTTGAAGCAAAAGGTGTTGAAGTAAAGCAGGTTAGTGCAGAGCTTTCTGATTTGGATGCTGTTGAAAAAATGCTTAAAGAAATTGACTCTTTTGGTGTGAATGTTGAAATCGTTTTGAATAATGCTGGACTTCAGATTGCTTACAGAAACGAATATTTTAAGACTCCGGTTAGTGATTATACAGAAAGCTTTAAAATCAATACTATTGCGCCGGCTATGATTTGCTATCATTTTATGCCAAAGATGATTGCAAATGGCTTTGGTCGTATTCTGAATACTACAAGTGGAATTGCGCTGGAACCTCAGCAGGCAGGTTATTCTGCAAGTAAAGCGGCTCTTGATAAAATCACAATTGACTTGGGAAGCACGGTGCAGGGAACTGATGTAATGATTAATCTTACTGACCCGGGCTGGTGCAGAACAGACTTGGGCGGAAGTCATGCTCCTAATGCTCCCGAAAGCGCAATTCCTGGTATTGTTGTCGGCGCCTTTGTTGATGACAAAAAATCTGGACGTAATCTTGGAGCCCAGAACTTTGCGGGAATGACTTTGGAAGCAGCAGTTGCTAAGGCAGAAAAAGAGTTCGACAGTCCATACAAGAGATAATTACGAATAAAAGATACAGAATTGAAAATCTAAAACTGTGGTATAAGTTGATCTCGATACCCTGTGTGAGGTTGCAAGAAAGCCACAGTTTTTTTATAATCTTTTTCATGAAAAATACACCTAAATATGCTCTTGCAATTTTTGATATGGATGGGACAATCCTTAATACTATAGATGATTTAGCGGATTCGCTGAATGTTATTTTGGAGCGGTATTCAATGCCGTTGCACACGGTTGACCAGGTGCGCTTTATGGTTGGAAACGGGATTCCAAAGCTGATTGAGCGCGCTATTCCGGACGGACGTGATAATCCAAAGTTTGATGAAATCCTTAAAGAATACATTGCCTATTACGAGGAACATTCCGCTATAAAAACACGGCCTTATGATGGAATTGTGGAGGCTGTAAAATCCTTGCGTAAATCTGGAGTTAAGATTGCCGTTAATACGAACAAGGTGGAAGCGGCGGCTCTCGATTTGGTTGCTAAATATTTTCCAGATTGTTTTGACATTGTAAGTGGCAGTCGTCCGGGGCTTCCTCCAAAACCGGCTCCTGATGGGGTTTATGAAATTTTAAAACGGGCTGGAATTGACGGTAAAAGCCAAGGTCAGAAGGCAGTTTTTATTGGAGATTCTGACGTAGACTTGCAGACTGGTATAAATGCCGGCCTTGATGTAATCGGTGTAGACTGGGGCTTTAGGGGAAAAGCCTTTTTGCTGGAACACGGTGCAACAGAAGATAATATTGTAATGAAAGCTGATGAATTAGTTGAAAAAATCGGGTAGAAAAAAGGGCTGTCCAATTTTTATTGGGCAGCCCTTTTGGGTTATGATTTTATTTCCATCTTATTTCCATCTTATTTCCATTTAACACCCACAAAGAATGAATAATACAATTCTGTGTCGTCAACTGGTGGCCACCAGGAAACTTTTTTGTTGTGAGTGCTGGCGGCAAAGGCGGCGTCGTTAACTCCTATGATATGAAGGTCTGTACTTGCTCCTGCAGAAACTTCAAAGTGTTTACCCCATAACCAGTTGGCAGTAACTCTGAGGGAAGGAATGAAGTTCTGTTCGTAAGAGTCTGAAACATCAATATCTACTGAATTATCTGAAACTGTGATTTCAATTGCGTCTCGGATGTTTATTACAGATTTTGTCAAAAGTTCTATGTCGATGCTTGCATGTTTTGCTCTGAACTCTGTACCAATTCCTGCATAAGATAGTCCAATGTCAGATGTCCATTCAGAGAAGAGTTTATCAGAATGTGAGATTCCGACTGTGATATAGAAGTTTTTAGTTC
>JAILQA010000335.1 GCA_024699205.1 Treponema sp.
GGAGCAATTACAGCTTCTGTGCCATGTGGAAGAATCATTGCATGGATAGTGTCAGCATCTTCATCAGGAAGCACTGTAGGCTCTGGTGGTGGTGGTAGAGGTGGGTCATCTGGATCTTTGTTATTATTATTTGGACATGGACATCCAACCAATAACAATGCCAGTGAAGCCAATGCTATTCCAGTAATTTTAGTAAGATTTTTTTTCATTTTGTTTCTCCTTGAATATTTTTAAATTATTTAATTTTTTTGATGATTACGTTGTCGATGTAGTAAGGGCGTGCAGGATTATCTGTTTTGAAATAGATAATTGAGCTTACACTCTTTCTTCCATGAAGTTCTTCAAGAATTACATCACCTTTAAGAACACCGTTTACCTTTACGTATTCTTTGTTGTTAATATCTACAGAAGAACCTGTATAAGAATCTTCTGGATCAAGTCCCATGTAGATGAAGTTGTCATAATCTTCTTCAGAAATATCATTTGGCTGAATTGCCAAAGCTACATCTGATTTACGTTTGCCTTTATCTGCCGGGTCAAGCTTGAACCAAACTTCAACATAATAATCTGAACCATCACAAACATTCATTTTTGTAAGGTCTTTACCTACACCACTCCAGTTGTATTTTCCACGAACTAAAAGAGCTGTAGAGCCGTTTACACCTTTTCCAGCTGGAAGAGTAATTGTACTTCCTTCTGCAATCCATTCTTTTATATCTGCACCTTCAAAATCACCTTTAGCAATCATGTTTTCCTGTGCAAAAACAAAACCTGTGCATGCGAATACTGCCAACGCTGCAAGTAATAATTTAATTTTCTTCATAATAGTCTCCTTGTTTAAGGTTGGGTTATTAAGGTTAATTTACGATTACTGTAAGTTTGCTTTAACAGCTGCGATAGCTTCTGCAATCTGAGTTCCTAAATCTTCAAAATTAGTATCTTTATCAATTTCAACACCTGTAACGTTCTGTTGATCAAGATTTTCAGATTCTCTACCACAAATTACATTTTCATGACTTCCATAAATACGAGCGAAAGCAAAGCTATCTTTTGCTTCAGATTCTGCAGTACAACGTCCAACAAGAGCACCAATATATTCATAAGGATTCTTTTCCAAATCTGCTCCATGATTTATTGCAGCCTGCGAACCTAATACACCAGCAAAGAGACAGTTTTCAATTGTTACACCATCACCCTTTACTAATCCAACGATTCCACCAAAGCGGTCATCATCATATCCATCATGTGGAGGATATTTTGCTTCTTCATCTCTCTGTACATTTTTATTTATAACACATGCATCTACAAGAATTACATTCTTAATAACTGCATCGTTTGCACAACCAATAAGACCTAAGCCCTGATGTCCCTGATACATATAAAGACCAGAAATGATTTTTCCATTTCCATCAAATGTTCCACAGAAGTCTTTTTCAGCGGAATCACCATCGTCTACTAAAGTTTTTCCAGTTCCGATCGAATTAAGATTCTTCAAGCCTGGGGTAGGAGTAGCATCTGGACCTTCTTCAGGTTCTAAATAATCAGCTGACAAAACTTTCTTGTTTATTACGATGTCCTTCTTAACAGTAACTGTCATTCCTTTAAAATTATTTCCACCATTAACAACTTCTGAAAGCTTTTCAAGGTCTTCAACACCGTAAATACCCCAATCAGATTCTTTAGAATCATCTGTAAAGTTTCTCATTGCGTCTGCAGGGATTTCTTCTTTTTCGATTGGTGTTGAACTACCTGTACTCTTTCGACATCCAGTTAACATAATTGCTAATGCTGCCAATGTAAGTCCTACAAGTTTAGATATCTTTTTCATAATTTTCTCCTCTTATTTTTTTTCGAAAAGATGTCTGTTTTTCCAGATTTAGCCCAGAATCCCAGACATCTTTAGGTTTAATTATTATTAGAGTCCTGCTTTTGTGAAGTAATCTGTAAGGTCAATGCCACAAGCTGTTTTAACTGCTTCGATAATCGTTGCTTTTGTTTCGTCAGTAAGATCTGTTTTTGCAGAAGCATCTGTGAATACCTTTTTGTCTAAGCTAATACCATAGCAACCAGTAAAGTTTGCTGTACCTTTTACAGTCTTTACCAAAGCAGCTGATGAACCATAAAGTTTTACAAGACTGAAACAGTTTGTAAGATTAGTAGTCGAATTCTTTTCAACACGTCCGATGATTCCACCGATATATTCATAAGTATCATTACGATCGTAAGCAGCTTTAGAACCAACAGTTCCAACAAAGATACAGTTCTCAACAGCAACCTCACCACCATTTTCTATTACGATACCAACAAGTCCACCAAAGCGGTCATCATCAGAACCATCATGAGAACCGTCATCTTTAACTTCAATATTTTTGTTTACAACACATGCATCAAGAATTACAACGTTCTTAACTGTAGCTGCATTCAAAGCACCAAAGAATCCAAGTCCCTGCTGTCCACCATAAATGTAAAGACCAGTAATCTTTTTACCGTTTCCATCATAAGTTCCGGCAAAAGGTGTTTTCTTGCTACCAATTCCTGCAAAGTTGATAAGGTCGGCATTTGCTACACCATCTTCTGCTTCTGCTGGTTCAGCAAACTTTTCACCAAGTACAGCTTCGTTGATTTTAATGTTTGCTTTCTGTGTGATTGTTACTCCTGCAAGAGCATTTCCTCCATTTACAACTTCTGCAAGTTTTTCAAGGTCTGCATATTTGTAAACAGAATAAGCTGTTGCTGTAGATTCAGCTGTCCAGTTTCTCATAGCATCTGCTGGTACAACTGTTGTATATGCTGCAGAAGTGATTTCTGAAACTTTTTCACCTTTTGCTGCAATTGCATAAATCTTTACGTTTTCAGCAATTTCAATT
>JAILQA010000317.1 GCA_024699205.1 Treponema sp.
TCCTAATACTATAGCAATTTTATTAAATTGTTAATTAGACTTCTTTTTTTTATAATCAATATAAGAATCTTCCAAAAAATTTTTGTAAAAAAACTTTATTTGTGGCCACTTTTTTATATCCTCTGATTTTGTATATTTAAATAGATAATATCCACATTCAAGTTTTGTAATATTATTTGCCACAAATTTACAAGAATCTTCCCGAAAAGCTTTCGAGTTTTTATAGGTTATTACCGCGTTTTGTTCTATTTGTTTCTCTTTTTCAGACAACTCGTTTTCCAATTTCACCCTTTCAGTCTCTAGTACTTCTTCAGCTTTTTGTCTGGCTATTGAAATACCATCTCTGTAATTCTGAAAATATGTAATACCGGCAATAGAGAATATTAATAAAACAATTACAACCAAAAAATTATAGAGCAGATTTTTTTTGTAATTTTTCTTTACCAATGTTACAGCTTGATTTAGTTGAAATACATTATCGTTGATTGCTTTGCTAACTTTCTTTTCTGCGTTTTCTAATAAGTTTTTACAAGCAGAGGTCAATTCCTCCTTTGTTGCCGTTTTTAAGATATTTAATTGTATCTCTGTTGAATTCTGATAACTCTGTATTTTGTGGTTGTAAATTTGTTCTATCTTTTCGTGTTGTTCCCTGTTCTGATTTATCTGTTCTACCTCGTTCTCGATCAAATCTTGTATTTTTTTCAACTGTTCGAACATTACGTTCTGAATCGATTCTGGCAGAATAGTTTTCATATCCTGTATTGAAGTCAATAATTGCTGAATCTGTTCCAAGTTTTGGTTTGTTTGTAGCATTTGTTGTAACAACAAATCTGTTATTGTCTGATTCATTTCTGAGTGTAATATTTCTACGGATTCCATATAATAAATTCTCCTTTGTTTGAAATTCTTTTAATGCAGGAAAGTATTGAGCCAACTTATTAAGCCTGACCTTACATTTTTTAGCCCCTGCGTTTTTAAGTTTTATATCAGTAAAGGTGATGTGCTTTTTGTATTCTTTCCAATCAGTTTCAAAACCTTGTGCATGCATAAGGTGAATAAACTGCTCTTTTGTTCTTGCTATTTTCAAGGATTTGATAAAAGCCTCTTTGCAATTCTGTAAGTAACTGTCTTTCTGCTTAGCTTCTGCCTTTTTAAGAATTCTGAATATCTTAGAATTGTTTGCTGTAATTGCAGTTCGAACTTTGCCGTACATATCAAAACCTTTTTCTGGTGCTGGAGAATAACCAAGTTCAATGCAAATTTGATTCTGAAGTTCCTTTATTGCGGCTAGTTCTTTTCGAGTAATATGAAACTTATGTCCATCTACGAAGGATACACTGTTAATTACAAAATGAGTATGCAAATGGTCACGATCCTTATGTGTGACAATAAGCATTTCAAATCCCCAGAACTTCTTACATTTTTCTGCAAACTTTACAGCCGCTTCGTGAGCTTTCTGAGCCGTAATATTCTCGTTAGGCGGAAAGGATTGTACAAAATGATAATATTGACGACCTTTTAGCTTATAAAAGCATCGTTTAGTTTCCATGAAAGTCTCTAAGGCATTTGGGACATCACAACAATATCCGCTAATTAATTGTTCTTCAGTCTTCTTTGGCTGAAGAACATAATTGATAATTCCTTTAAGACTGGCATTACGACCGATTTGTACATTTACTACCTTAAGGATTGCCATAGCTTCTCCAGTTTATCCAAAACCTGATGTATCCGGGTTCTTTCATAAGGAAAATTACCAGAATTACAGGAGCGGGCGATCTGATTAAGATTCACCCCTTCACGCCTAAGCTCAACGATTAGATTATGAAGGGATTCTTTTTCGATCACCTGCTTAGAATTTATTGCACGGATTAGAAATTGCTGTTCGTTATAGCCAGATTTTTTAATTCGTGCACGCAAATCCTGAAGTTCTGAATCAGAAAGCCTAAAGGTTATTTTATTTAGTCGGCTTTTGTTCATTAGCAAAATCCTATTTTTGCAATTCAGAAAGCACTTCTTCAGGTGTTTTTCCTTTAGAAATCGCATCCACTGCATAGCGAATACCTGCTGTATATCCATCATCAAAACTCTTTTTTTTAGTCTTTACAGTTTTTTTCAGATGTTTATGTCCAGATTCTTCAGCCTTCATAATTGTATAGGCCTTGTTCAAGCTCAAATTACCCGACTTAAAGTCATTTAATACCTTGGGACTGGACTTTGAAGCGACCTCTTTATATTTTGCAAGCTGCCTTCTACTAATATCCAATTCAGAAGCGATTGATGTGTCAGTTTTTAGCTGTTTTCCGTTTTCATCAGTCTGTGATGATAGCCTTACATAATATGAGTAAAGCTCTTGTTCTGTGAGGTTGCGACGTGCCATCTGAGTTCTGTATATAAAAGAAATAATTTCAGAACGATTTTCAAAATGTTTCTCTATGTAAGGGATTTTTGATATCTCTGCTTGCCCTGCTAAAACAATTGCTTTTACAGCTTCAAGTCTTGAGTGCCCATCTACAGTAGTAAAATCAGGAACTCCTGCCACATTTTTTGTTACAATAATTGGAAACAAAGGGTCAAATCCATTATTCTGCAACATAGACTCCTTAATTTTCTGCACATCGCTTTCTTTTTGAGGGAAAACATTCTTAAACTCACTATCAATTTTAATTTTATCCAATTCAATCCATTTTACTTTTCCTTCAGATACAGATTGAATAGCACTTTGAACTGTTGATTTTATATTTGTTATAATTTTTTGCATAATTGCCTCCATTTCAAACTTTTTATAGAACAAGAGATAAAGTCCTTTTCTTTATCTTGCCTCTATTATTTTAAATATAAATTTATATATGGGGTCGAAAATTTCGCCCTCTCAGAAACGAAAAAATCGACCACATGTGAATTAAGAATCGTCCTGTTGAGGATTAATACAAGTCGAATTTTTCGACCACATGTGTATAACTTTCTCTTTTACGTCATCTGGGTAACGAGTAATCGTTGCCCAATAATCACAATAGTATCTGTTTTCGTGAGTTGATGACGTTGGGACTTTTCTTCGTTCAATCATTTTTTTATTTCGTAGAGATTTTAGTTTTTTCAAAACAGTTTCCTTGGTTGTTCCAGTCCAAAAGCAAATATACTTAGTTGTTCCTCTATAACAACTAAAACCGTCTTGTGAAAAACCATAAATGATTGCGTAAATAAGGAGTTCGTCACCTCGTAACCCAAGTTCTCTTACCATCCAATGTTGAATCGTAATGAAGGCACGAGAATCTGGAGTAGAAGTTCGTTTTTGTTTCATTTTGAGAATCTCCTTTGAAAATAGACAAAAGAGATTGTTTTTGGTAAAGTTCTTTTGTCATTATTTTTGTGTTTTGTCGCACTGAAGTTATTGACTGTGCGATATTAAGTTGCCGCTTAGTATCGCACCTCTTTTTTACTATCATTGCTTTCCTCCGCTGTATTTTAGTTTATAAGCTTTGCGCTGTTCTGGAGTAACTGCATTGAGCCATTCCAATACCGCTGCCTTGGGGAAGCATTTATTTTTTCCAATCATAGTTCCCTGGCCGAGACACGGTTGCAAATCTGGGCGTGCTCTTATCGTCTGTAATGAGAATACCCCTTGTAATTTCCAGGCTTGAGTAAGGGTAACCCATTCTCCCAGTTCCATTTCTTTTGTTTTTTCTTCGTTATCATTATTTTTCTTTGAGTTGGACAAAAAATCGATTATCCTATCCAGCTTTAGTTCTAAACCACGAAGAATCAAAGTGTCCTGCTGATTCATTGACACCTCCTTAAAAATAGTTTTGCTATACCTTGCTGATACCTATGCAAACGCAAGTCAGCCCCATGGTATACGGTGATTCATAACCTTCCAAGTTATCTATGTATAATTGTAAAATATT
>JAILQA010000361.1 GCA_024699205.1 Treponema sp.
CCATTACTTACACAATAAATTATACTTACGGTCAATATTTTATTAACTTACTATTGACACTTTACCGAAAGTATAATAATATTATATACATAAGGACAAAGTAAAAAATCTCCAAATAAGGAAGTATGTTATGTCAGAAGTAAATGAAACTATTTTTGCAAGGAGGGTAAAAGATTTAATGAAAGAAAACCGCTATTCACAAAAAAAACTTTGTGAAATCTGCGGTATTACAGAAGCAGCCTTCAGTCGTTATATGACCACTGAGCGGCTTCCACGCACAGATGTACTTGCAAATATTGCGAATACACTTCATACAACTAGTGATTATCTTTTGGGAAACGACAATACCTATGGTTACGATCAGCTGGAAATCCTTCTTGCCTCAAGCAAGGACAATCTCAGCCTGAATCAAAAGAAAAAGCTGGTAGAAATTCTCATGGATGAATATAAATCAACACAGGAAGGTACTTATTGACAGATTGTACAGAAATAAAAGATGAAACTTATGTTCTTCCTGTCTGGAAAATCAATCAGATTATTGTTAATACGATTAGTTTTCTGAGTCAGGAAGGATATTACAAAGAAGGATTTGATTACAAAAATATTATTTCTAAAAAAGGGATTGTAATAAAAGCATATTCAGATTTTAATCAGAAAAATCTAAATGAATTGCAAAAAGTTTCTCTTAGCCTATGGAATGACGGCTTATGTCTGATTTTCCCAGATTCAAAAACTAATAAAACCTGCTACATGATTGCCTATAATGACAATAAAACGCCCGCCGAAATCATGCAGATTATTTTCCATGAATACGCCCATATATTTTTCAAACATACAGAACAGAGTCTAAATGCAGAAGCCGAGGCTATTCTATTTTCTTCTATCGCAACTTTCCTTATGATTGCAGAACAAAAGCTTCATATTTGCAGCTTTATTAACAGCCAGGGAGGTACAGACAACTTTTTAGAAGGAATAAAGGAAGGTCTTATGGAAAAATTTATAACTAAGGAGGTGTCATGAAAAGCAAATGTTCATAAAAAAAGCCCGTTATAATAAGTGCGCCAACACTTATCAAACAAGGCTTTTATGAGTCGAGAGCCACTTGCGTGAATCTCTTTCTAGTTGAATAGGAATATTATATCACACACTGGCTCTCCTTGTCAAAAATTGTTTGGTCAAATTGTAATAATTTGCCAGCTATTCTCATCATTATTTTTTTAAGGAGGGCAAAAATGCTCAACATCAAAACCGTTAAAAATCCGCTGGTAACGGAAGAATCAAAGGACGGCTTCTGTTTTAGAAGTTCGTGTTCTCAAAGCTTAAAGTTCAAAAAATTAGCTGTCGAAATGGCTGACTGGAACTCTTCTTTTACAGAAGCAGATTATCTTGGTATGCTTTCAGTAATGAACAGCATAGTCACAAAATACCTTGCAAAAGGTTACAGCGTCGAACTCCCCTTCGGTACACTTCGAACAAATGCAACAGGGACTTGTGGAAATATTCAGGATGGATTTACACTTGGTATAGGAAACAACACATTAGGAATCTTATTCAACGCTAATGCGGAAACTCTTAAAAATGTAAAATCTAACCTCGAATACCGTCAGGTTCCTCCAGACAGCACAGGTGAGGCAAAGTTGTACAGGGTAACTGTTCTGAATGATGATGCCAGCGAATCATCAAATCTTTCTGTAAAAAAAGGAAAGATTCTGCGGCTTCACGGCAGAAACCTGAGTTTTGACATCTCAGATCCAAACCAGGGATTATTCCTTGAAAACGAAAATGGTTGTACGAGAATCTCCGTATACAACCGCCGTGGAACAAATGTAGTCGATGCCCCAATACCAGCAGATATTTCTCCGGGAAACTACAACGCAAGTATTTCAACTAAACCTGGTAGCAGCTATTTTACAGCAACACTAAACTCTGAAATTTCAATAAAGTAGTGCAACGCTGGATTTTGCTTAACAATTAGAATAAGCTTTTACCTAACAGGGGATTTTGGCTGCAACAGCATGCTAATCTGCCCTGTTAGGTTTTGTGTTATTCTCTGCCGCCTGTTTGAAGATTCTTAGAAGAATTTTATTCCTTTATCCGTTTTTTCTTGACATACATATATTATATACATATAATATAAATATGAATACTCAATATGATTTAAAACCTGTGACTCTTTATGTTGCAACACGGCTTTATGAAAAATATCAATTTCAGGCTCGAAAACAGGGACGTAAGACTGCGGAACTTATTCGTAATGCCATGCAGGATTATGCGGATGAGCATTTTAAAACAAAGAATAGCATGAAGATTATAGACTTTTCACGGACAGTGACACTCAAGGCAGGGGCTAAAGATTTTCTTACTGATGACACCTGGAAAGAAGATTTTACGAGTGGGAGAATTAACATATGATTGGCCTTGATTCGTGTTTTCTCATTGATTTATACTGGCAGGATTCTCCAAGAAATAAAAGTGCACGCTCTTTATACCAGCAGCTCGCAAATGATAATTCTACAAAACTTGCAATTTACCACAACTGTTTTAATGAGTTTTTACATGTCATAACCGATTCCAAAAGATTTGAAAATCCATTTTCCATAAAAGAGGCAATTGATGTCATAGATTTTTGGTGTGATATTGATGGTGTAACAGTTCTCTACCCCGATGATACTGTCTTTAAGCGAACACTTGCATGGATGAACATGTTCAACCTTGGCCGTAACCGGATTAATGACACACAGATGGCTTCATGCTATCTTTCAAATAACATAACATCCATAATAACAGCAAACCCAAAGGATTTTGAAGTTTTTCAGTGTTTTGAATTAAAAGATTACAAATAATCCGTGTAGAAGTCACTCCACCCCCTGCACATCCTCATAACAACTTTTTTATCCACACCAATGACATACCTCCCATATTCCCAAATCTCAAAAAATCCTCTATAATTACACATTAAATCGCGGGGCACACAAATCCCCACTACAGAGGAACAAACTGGAGTAAAAAATGCCTAAAATCGAATGTAACGAAAAACTGTTTTTTGATGCTATCGGAAAAAAATACACTTATGATGTTTTGGAAGATGTGCTTCCTTGCGCTAAGGCTGAACTGGATGAAAAGCC
>JAILQA010000379.1 GCA_024699205.1 Treponema sp.
TATTGAAAAATATTTTGAGGAAGATTTAAATCCGCCTAATTTAAATAAAATTCCTTTTAGCCCTAGATACCGTCAGCTTTTAAATATTGCTGATATCGAAGCTTCTGCACTTCACAACGAATATATTGGAACCGAACATCTGCTTCTTGCTGCAGTAAGGGAAGAAAATAGTATTGTTCACAGATTTTTTGATGTTTCAGAATATACAATTATGGATCTACGTTTTGAGGTTATGGAAATCCAGAGCGAAGAGAATACTTCCTTTTATCAGCAGGAAAGTGAAAATATTTTTGATACAGTTATAAAATCCTTCTTTTCTGATATGAGTTCAGTTTTAGAGGATGGAAAATCAGGAAGCAGGAAAAATCAGATTATTTCCGAGGACAAGAGTAAAGCTCAAAAAACAGAATCAATTTTAAGTCAGTATAGCCGGGATTTAACAAGAATGGCTTTGGAAAATAAACTTGATCCAGTTGTCGGACGAAATAAAGAGATTCACCGCGTTATACAGATTCTTGCTAGACGTACAAAAAATAATCCTGTGCTTACTGGTGAACCTGGGGTTGGAAAAACTGCCATTGTAGAAGGGCTGGCCCAGAGAATTGCAAGCGGAAAAGTTCCTAGTGATTTATTAAAAAAGAAAATTCTTTCACTTGATTTGGCTTCTGTTGTTGCGGGAACAAAATATCGTGGTGAATTCGAAGAGCGTATGAAAAATATCCTGACCGAACTCCAGATGAACAAGGATATTATTCTTTTCATTGATGAACTTCATTCAATTATCGGAGCCGGCGGAAATGAAGGTACAATGGATGCTTCAAACATTATGAAACCAGCTCTTTCCCGAGGAGAAATTCAAATAATTGGAGCAACAACAACTAAGGAATATACAAAGCATATCGAACGCGACATGGCTCTTGAAAGACGTTTTCAGGTAGTAAAAGTTGAAGAACCGGAAATCGCAGATGCAAAAAGCATTCTGGAAGGTATAAAACAAAAATACGAAAAATATCATAATGTAAAATATGCTGATGATGTAATTGATACGATTGTAAAGCTTTCAAAACGCTATCTTCCAGAAAAAGTCCTGCCTGATAAAGCAATTGATATTCTTGATGAAGCTGGTGCTTCTAAAAAGATTCAGGAAGAAGAACACCCATCTGAACTTGCTGAACTCGAGCTGATGAAAGCAGAACTTGAAAAAGATAAGCAGCTTTTAATTGACAATCAGAGTTATGAAAATGCTGCAATAATCCGTGAAAAAGTAATTGAATTAAAAAATAAATTGAAAACTTACACGGAGCTTTGGGAAAGTAATCAAATTAAAAATGAAAGAATAGTCACCAGTTCTGATATTGAAAAAATTATCAGTGATATGACTGGTATTCCTGTTGAACAGATGACAACTTCAGAAACTGAACGTATTTTGAATATGGAAAAGGAACTCCATAAAATTGTCATCGGACAGAATGATGCTGTAAAAACAATTTCTGATTCAATAAGACGAAGCAGGGCTGGAATCTCTTCTCCAAAGCACCCTCTTGGTTCTTTTATTTTCCTTGGACCGACTGGAGTTGGAAAAACTCAACTGGCAAAAGCACTCGCAAAATATCTATTTGGAACAGAAGAAGCCCTTATCAGAATTGATATGTCTGACTTTATGGAAAAACATACAGCCAGTAGACTTGTTGGAGCTCCACCAGGATATGTTGGTTACGAAGAAGGCGGAGTTCTTACAGAAAAAGTAAGGCGCCGTCCATATTCTGTAGTTCTTCTTGATGAAATAGAAAAAGCACATCCTGATATTTTCAATTTGTTGCTGCAGCTTCTTGAAGAAGGTGAACTTTCTGATAATCTTGGTCATACAGTTAATTTTAGAAATACTGTAATTATTATGACAAGTAATGCCGGAGCCCGCCAGATTACAAATGAAGGAAGAGTTGGTTTTGGAAAAGCTGAGGGGGTAATTTCTTATTCAGAAATTAAATCTGGTGCAATCAATGAATTGAAAAAACTTTTGAGTCCTGAGCTTATAAACCGAATAGATGATATTCTTGTATTTAATGCACTTTCAAAGAAAGAAGTTGCAAAAATACTTGATATCCAGCTGAATGAGCTTGCCGAAAGACTTTCAGAGAAAAAACTCAAGATTTCTGTTACAAACAAAGCAAAAGATTTTCTTATTGAAAACGGCTATAATCCGTCAATGGGAGCAAGACCTTTACGCAGGCTTATTCAAAAAGAAATTGAAAATCCGCTTGCAATGGAGCTCTTACAGAATCACGGAAAATCATTTGATACAGTTGTAATCAATTATTCAAAAGAGCATTTAAATATAAAATTACAGAATACTGAAAAAGAGACAGAAGAAAATTATCAGGAAGTTTTTGCTCATGAAAAAACTTATTAGTATTTTTTCTTTGTTTTTGATTATTTTTCCACTTTTCTGTGAGGACCAAATCCGCGTGGGATTATTAAAATCTCCGGATTATATTCCTCTTGCTTATATGATGGAAAAAAATAAGATAATCAATAATGTAAGCGTTAAATATGAAGAATGTAAAAACTCTGACCTTCTGCTCTCAAAACTTTTGAGCGGACAGATTGATGTGACTTTTT
>JAILQA010000494.1 GCA_024699205.1 Treponema sp.
TAAACACTTTCTGCCCCCCACTTCACATATATGTAGCTAACGTCATTTTTTTTGATAATGAACCGTATGGTTTTGAAATGAACTTTGTACTCATACTTTTTTTATTCCTTCAATTCTAATTTCTTATTATAGAATAAAATGTGTTTTTATGCCACTGCTTTTTTACGGCGAGTTTTTTAATTGCGCAGGAAAAACGCATAATGTTATTTTTCATTTTTTTCGCAAAAACATGCAGTTTTTGTTCAATCTAAGGCAATTAATAGAGTAAGAAATTCTTATCTGGAGAAATAGAAATGAAAGAATCAACACTTCTTACGCCTGAACAAAAATGGGAACAGGCAACACTTGCAAACAATTTCATTTTTTACAAGGTTATGAGACATCACCCTGATGCCTGCCAGCACCTTCTTGAAATGCTTCTTAACATCAAGATTGAAAAGATGACAATTGCAAACGAAGAAGTTATAGACATTGATCACGATGCTAAAAGCATAAGGCTCGATGTTTACGTAAAAGAAGCGGATCGGGTTTACGATATAGAAATCCAGCTCGCAGATACAAAAGAACTGCCAGAACGCTCACGTTTTTACAGCTCTGCCATGGATCTGGATATACTGACTGCCGGTCAAGATTTTAAAGAGCTTCCAGATTCTCACGTAATCTTTATCTGCATGGAAGATATTTTCAAAAGCGGACAGCCAGTTTATACATTTGAAAATCTCTGTCTGGAAGACAGAAAAACAAAACTGAATGACCGTTCATATAAACACTTTTTTATTGCACCAAACTGTGCTAAAATGATGAAAGATAAGGAAGTTCAAGGTTTCTTTGAATTCCTTATTTCCAATAAGGCTCAAACCCTTTACACTTCAGACCTAAGCAAATACGTGGCCGATGCTAAACACAATACTCAATGGAGGTTACAGTATATGACAGTTGAAAGATTAGAAAGATACGCCTTCAAAAACGGCCATGAGCAGGGCCTTGCCGAAGGTCAGCAGCAGAAGGCTATTGAAGATGCTTTAATGCTCATAAGAGAATACAAGGAAACTCCGCAAGTTGCTGCAAAAAAAATGAATGCTCCATTGGACAAAGTTATTGAGGCTTATACATCTATAATGGCACAGAGGTAAAGAACATGTTCATTGGAGAATATGATTACGATCTGGACATGCAGGTAAAAGCCGAAGAAGCCCGCGAGGAAGGCCTTGCTGAGGGGTCAAGAATGAAAGCCGTGGAAGATGCGCTTATGCTTATTTAATCATACCGGGAACCTGTGCACCCTGTCCCGGAAATAAAAATGCATATTTTTCATATTATCCCCTATCAATTATATTGTGCCTTTTGTCGCATCTACAAAATGAAATTTCACCACTTTTTGTCAAGATAGGCTTTTTGAAAGGAGCTTATGGCTATTCTTCATATACAGTATTACTTTGACTATGTTCTGCTACCCATTCTTCATAAACAGTTTTATAACCAGTCGGAACATATATTATTGTTGAAGCTGGGACAAAACTTCCTGTAGTTGCAGGAGGGGTTGTTCCAAGGAAATGAATTTCCTCTAAGCCGCTATTAAAACAGCTGGAACCAAAGGTATTTATAGAAGATGAAACTATTATTTTCTTTATATGAGAGCCAACAAAAGTCCAGCCACGTAGATTTGTACAGGTAAGTCCTGAAAAATCAACAACTTCCAGTTTTTGTGCTGAATTAAAAATACCGTCATGTAACAAATTTTGTATTCTGTTAAGTCCATTTATGGTAACAAGATTCTTATTACTTTGGAATGCTTCCATCTGTAGTTTTGTTACAGTTTCTGGCAAAGTATAAGTATCTCCAGCCTTGGCAGCAGGATAGTATACAAGAGTAGTTTTATCTTTATCATACAGAATACCATCTTCGACAAGGTATTTATTATTAGAGCCACCAGGAAGAACTATCTCCTCCAGATCAGGGGATTCCTGAAAAGTCTGACCGGCAAGATTCTGTACACCAGCTGGCAAAATTAACTTTGTAATTTTTGGGGAAACACTGAATGCATCAATACTTGTCACAGTTGTGTTTGACAAATCAATTGTTGAATTACCAATAGTAATGCCATTAGTGATAGCAGTGTTTATTTTGGTTGCAAAACTACGAATATCAGCAGCTGTTACAGAAGAATCCATTTGGAAATAGTATTCTACTTCATTTTCAAAAGTCATAGAACTCATATCTGAAGATGTCAAAACCACATAGTCTGAAGGGTCTATAATTTTCACAGGGAAGTTTGCAGAGTAAGCTCTCCCATTATATGTACCAGTTGCGGCTACGATATAATTGCCAGCTGCTGAAAGCTATTGAAAGTGCAACTGAATTATTAAAAGAAAATGTAACTCCTGAAGTTATTGCAAAATGTGTAAAACTTCCGCTTGAAAAGGTTCTGGAATTACAAAAGCAGATTACTGCATAATCATAATCAGGACATACCCGCCCACTGATGATGGACGGGTGTTTTTTTAACATCAGTATCATTTTCAATATAAAAAGTAGTATCAGTTCCGTTTACTTTTGTTTTTTACATTTTTTTTACTCAATTTTTAGCTTAGGCCAGTGGTTTTCTGTTTCCCATTCGCAGTATGCTCCGTCTGTATTATTAGCCCTTACCCATGCATTTAAAAGGGAAAGTACTGTACTTGTATCAGCGGAATAAGCTGTTCCATTAAGTGTTACTCCTGCAGTAATAACAGCGTTATTCGTACCAGATTGAGTTGCTTTTATACATTCATTTTCCGTATCGTACGACGAGTCGCCAATTCCAAAGTTAGAACCTGCGCACCCCTCTTTATAATAACAGAAATCAATTCGGCTCCAGCCGTCTTTAAGGCCAAAAAGAGCACCCGCATGACTTCCCGGTTTTGCGCTACCGCTTATAGAAACATTTCCTAAGTTAAGACAGTTTTGTGCCCAAGAGGCATTTCCCCAGCCATGTTTTCCGACAATTCCACCAGCATAAACAACATTTTCCGTTCCTTCGGCAGTTACAGAGCCGCTATTAAAGCAGTTATCTATATGGCTGGCTTGATTAATCTCACCACCATTTCCTTGTGATATAGCAGAAATTCCTCCCGCATGGAGTCCTGTTGAAGTTATATTTCCTGAATTACATGCATTTCTAATTGTACTATTCGAATCTACTTGTCCTGTAATTCCACCAGCATTAGGACCTGTGACATTTCCTGTATTTTTGCAAGAGTCTATAATTCCACCATTATAAACATTACCTGTAATTCCACCTGCACCATAAG
>JAILQA010000495.1 GCA_024699205.1 Treponema sp.
GATGTTAATAAAAAACTTGTTACAGGGGGAGAACTTTCGCAATATATAAGCGGATTTATGATGGCTGCAACAAGGTTAGACGGAGAGTTAAAACTTTCACTTACAAATCCAAAAGAAACTCCTTATCTTACTATGACAAAAATGTGGTTAGAAAGTGTTGGTGCGCAGGTTTTTGTTTCTGAGGATTTTAAGACAATTTCTGTAAAAGGACCTTTGGTTATTCAGGGCTTTGACAGAGCAGTTCCTTCTGACTGGGAGGGTGTTGCTTTTCCTCTGGTTGCTGCTCTTATTACAAACAGTCACATTATTATTGATAATATTGACAGTTCAGGAAGTCAGGGAGATGATAAAATAGTAGATGTACTTAAGTCTGTTGGCGCAGATATTGAATGGGATAAGCAGAAAAATCAGCTTATAGTGCAGGGTGGAAAAGTACTTTCTACAAAAAAGCTTCCGGATGGTGTGTTAAAAATTAATATGTCGAGTTTTCCAGATGCTATTTGTGCTCTGGCTGTCGCTGCCTGCTTTATTGAAGGAAAAACAATTTTTACAGACATTGATATTTGCCGTAAAAAAGAAACAGATAGAATTAAAGCTATGGAAAGTGAACTTTCAAAGTTAGGCGCAGATATACGGGATGAAGGCGATATTCTTGTTGTAAATGGAAACGGTGGAAAAAATCTTTGCGGCGGGGCAGTGGAGTCGTATAAAGATCACAGAATTGTAATGGCACTTTCCTGTCTTGGACTTGCTCTTAAAGAAGGCGAAAAACTTACAGTCAGCGATGCTCAGTGGTGCAGTGTAACATTTCCAAACTTTTTTGAAGAAATGAATAAACTTGGTGCCAATTTTGAATTGATTGAAAAATAGAAATTCTTTTGGCGCGGATATATGAGCATATGAGCAGTCAGGTTCCATTCATAATCTCAATTACCGCGCGTAGCCATGCTGTAGTTTTTATTCCTGTTTATAAAATTTGGAATGTACATTTTAGCGGCAGATGGTCGGAGTACCCTCTGCCGTTATAAATTTTATAACTGTCAGGCTCTCCATATTCATTAAGCCATGGGCTTTCAGCACATGGAGAAAATGAAAGAATAAGTATTTGATCATTTGTGAATATGTGGTCAATTCTTTCCCATTTGTCTTTGTAATAGTAACTGCCAGTTGTGGTAGAAAAATCTCCGTTTTCATCATACCAGGGAGAATAAAGAATTTTTTCTTCTGGAGTAAAGCAAGGCAGGCTGGTAGAATTAATTGCAGCTTTTGATTTTTCGCTAAATCCGCGAAAAATGGTGTTTGCAGAATTTTGATTTTCGTTGAATTTTTCTTCATTTAAGAAATGAATAAATTCCTGTGCGTCACGATTAAAGTCTCCGCAAATTAAAACCGGAAAATCCTGCGGAATAATTCTTTCGCATAAGGCTTCCTGCCAGTCACGCCAGATTTCTGATTTTTCTGCTCCGTCTGATTTAGATTTCCAGTGATTAACTATAATGCAAAATTCTTTTTTCCCCGCAGAAAGATCTACGCACATAACTGGACGCATGGAAGGCTGTGCTTCTTTTTGTGTTCTTATATCCAGAGAATGAGTTTTAACTTCTTTTATTGGAATTCTAGATATAATTGCGCAGCCTATTGAACTTCCATTTTCTTTAGCAAAGCCTGCATAATTCCAGCGTTCACTATTTTTCCAGGAAGATCCGCATAGCATATTTGAAAGATCAAAGATGATTTTTTCATTTTCAATTTCTTCAAAAACAAAAATATCTGCATTTAGTTTTTTTATGGATTCGCAGAGGCGGTTCAATCTTATTTTATATTTTCCTTCATCCCATTTTTCGCTTTTTTTGAATTCAGTATATTCGCAGCCGTCAATATTTCCGTCAAAAAAAGTCTGCAGATTCCAGCATACAAGCGTATATTCTTTTTGCGTGTTCAGAAGAATTTCTGAATCGCAGCTGCTGATTAATGCAATAAAAATCAAAACGAGCAGAGATAAAAATAATTTTTGAATCTTTTTCATATCTATATAAACGCAAAAAGTATAAAAAAAAGGAAATAAAAAATGAAAAAAATTCAAAAAAAATGCAAAATTATGCTATGTAAAGAATTTGCGCGAAAATTAAACAGTCATTATCTGTTGTACTTCTGCGTGTTCTGTTGCTTCTTGCTTAATTTTTTTAAGTGTATTAAATGGCTGCACAGGT
>JAILQA010000077.1 GCA_024699205.1 Treponema sp.
CCCCATCCATCTTTTTCCTTGAATTTTTTCAGAAACGAGCGGCTCTCGATTTTGAACACCACTGTTTCCTTGATTTCCCCAGTTTCGGTATCCTTGAGGCAGGGAACAATTTCGTCGAGCCATATGCCGACACCACCAGCGATTACGCCATTCTTCATCTTTCCTCCCTCCGCCTACATGCATAAAAAGGCGGGGCTTTGATTGTTTTACGCTGTGCGCGAAAAGTAATTTCTACACACTTGTGCACTAAATATAAATTACTAAAAGGCGATTGTCAAGTGGGTTTGGGAAAAAAAGTAATTACGCTTTTTTATCGAGTTCTTGCATCAAGTTCTGGGTTTCGATAAGGATAGCGATGATTTTGCGGTAGTGCGAGATGTCGTCGTAGGTAAGGGTGCGGTTTTTGCGGTCCTTGAGCCACTTTTGAGCGGGTTGATAGCCGCCGATGTAGAAGTTCCAGGCTAGTTCAGGGACGTTCGCAAAATACTGCGTTTTGTTGATGTATACCTTTTCCTTTTCAAAACGAATTTCACTTACAACATTGTCGCCTTCGATGTCAAAGGAGGTTGCCTGCGGAGGAATTTCTTCCATCAGGTGCAATTTGCGGAGTTTATTACCGATGGAACCGATGCGTTCAAATTCTTCCTTGTTTTCGGGATAAGGAATACGCGGGAAATCGATTTTCAGAAATTCTCTATATTTTTCGCGATAGGACGGAGTATGGAGAACGCCGTAGATGTAATCAAAGATATGTTCGGGAGATAATTGGCATTCTACAAGTTTTTCGATTTTTTTCAAAATCTTTCCATCTAAATTAGGGTTTCGCGATTCTCCAAGAGATAATTCCTCTTCTGTTGGATATAGATACAGAGGAAAAACATAATCATTATCTTTAGGAGACAATAGCGTTTGATCTACAGGTTTGTTAGCCAAGAAATATGTTGACGCATAATCTCTATTTATACGAACAAGACATAAACAAATATTGTCCTTTTCAAAATGTCGAAATACATCATATCTCGGATAAGCAATAAAACCCTTTGTTTTCTTAGAATAGTAGGTATATCGTTCATCAAACAATCTATAAAGAACCTTTTGAACGTTCCCTATTTTTTCAAGCACATCTTTCTTAGCCGACTCCACGGTCCAATCGCGTCCATCTTTTAGTTTATATTTTTTCCGTATCGAATTAACATCCATTTTTTCCATATCGGAAAGTACCGCGCTGATATCCTTCTCAATGAAATGAATTGTTAACGAATCACGTTTCGTTTGAAAACCAGACACAAATTTTTTCATCAACTCATCAATTTTAAAACCCTTATCATATTTTTCTACCTCTGAAAAATCTTTAGGAACAAAGAAGTAATACGGGTCAAATGGTTTAAGTTCCTGCCAGGGAACATCCTTTAACGAGTGAGTTTGAAGGTAACGGTATTTTTCTGGACGTTTGCCAAAGAGTTCATAGTGATAAACTTTGGCTAGGGATTCTTCTGTTCCAGAACTACAACCCTTTTTCACAAAAATGTTAATGCTTACGCCTTGCATAATATCAAAAACATTTTCATCTTTGTCCCCATCTGGTGTAGTTTCTTGTTTTCGAGTATCACCATGCAAATTCAGAATATATATCTCGTCAAATATTTTCATTAAAGAAAGACGCATTTTTCGATGAGTGATACCATCGACAAAACTGTTATTTGAGATATAGGCAACAATTCCTTCCCCATTTTTTTCTACATAATAGTGAGCCAAACGTATAAATTTAATATAATCATCATTTAGATTTATCTTCTTCTCGTTCAATCCCTTTTTATACTCTTTCAAGAGATTTGTTATCCAGGATCCCTTGTTACTACTACTTGCACTATAAGGCGGGTTTCCTATCATCACCATCACTGGAGTATCGCGTTTGACAATATTCGCCTCATTTGCTTCTTGTGCCAACCATTGCGCAAACAATGTTCCAGTGTCGTGATCGCATTCTTCAAGGGAATTCGTAAGGAATACGCGAACTCGCTTGTCCTGTTTTGCCTTGTAGCCAGTTTGCGCCAATACCATGTCCAATTTCAAATGAGCAACGGCGTATGGAGCCATCATGAATTCAAAACCATTCAGGCGCGGCACCAGATGTTCTTCCACATAGTTTTGCCAAGCGCCCTTCTGGTTTTCCATACCGGAATATATCTTGCGGACAACTTCGGCAAGGAATGTTCCCGTTCCAGTTGCAGGATCAAGAATTTGAACTTTATGGTACTCGCGCGTTTCGTATTTCTTGTGGTCTTTGGTACGATTGTCCGTATATAGGTTCGAAGTCTGCCGAACCGTCACCTTGCTCGTGTCGGCAAGGCCATCACTCAAATTAAAGCGAGATTTCAGAATTTCATCAACGGCATTGACGATAAAGTGGACAACGGGTTCAGGCGTGTAGTAAACACCACAGGCTTTTTTCTGCTTGGGGTCGTAATAACGTAAAAAATGCTCGTAGAAGTGAATCATGGGGTCGGCTTGACCCGTGGTCTTTCCAAAATTCTTCATGACCTTCGGCATGTCCGTCACTCGGAAAGTTTCCGCAAGATCATCAACAATCCACGCAACGCTTGTATCTACATCAAATGCGGCAACATTCTGGAAAACTTTGCGCAAGAACGGATTCGTCTTGGGAATGAGTGTAGCCGCTTCTTCTCGGCTGAACGTGTCGGGAGTGTCATCATGGAGCCTTGCCGCAAACATTCCATATACAATAGTTTGTGCATAGATGTCAGCAAAGGCTCGTTCCGTCAAATCGTGAATTAAATGGTCTTTGAAAGCAGCCAATTGTCCCTTCAAATCTCCGGACTTTTCGTTACCAGCGTCAAGAGTCTTTTCAATCACTTCGGCCAGCAGGCGCGCCTTGGCGGCCATCATCTGCGCCAGTTTTGTAGAACTTGTAATTTTTTGCGGTGTTGATTCCGCGAGGTGTTCCAACATTCCCAAAAACATCGGAAAATTGGCGTCTATTAGCGCAATCTTATTTCCTCTGATTTCCGCGATGCGAATGCTATTGACAAATTCGCCATTTTCATAAAGATGGAAATCAAGGTAATCCGTGAAAAGGATATGGTCCAGCGATTTTTTGTATCGACTAAATTGCGCCTTATGCTGACGGTTGCCATCCAGGTCGCTATCGCCGATGTCCTTTGCCTCCACGAACGCAACGGGAATTGATGTTGCGCCTTTCCCTTTCGCAATAATGTAGTCCGGTGCTCCGCATTCTATTCGACTCGGTTCGTTTGTGATGGTGAATTTGGGAAGCAAATCGCCAAGCAGTTTTGCGAGTGCCGGGCGATAACTGTGTTCGGTCGCCTTGCCCGTAGAAAATTGCTTGGAAACCTCGTCGATGTACTGTGCGACGGATTGAATCTTGCTCTTGTCCAAATCGGCCATGGCGGCTCCAGCGTTGCGAGAGCCGTTCCTTGTTGCGCCGCGATTTCCACAAATAAAAAAAGGCGTGGAGTCGTAAGCACTTACCTGTCCTGTGGGTTAGCACGCCCTTCTACACAATAAGCACAAACAACCCTCGCCCCGATAGGGACGTGATCGTTCGTCTTATCCTCGTGTAGTTTGAAAGTGCTAATTTCAGGACAGAGAATAAGAGACGAATCTCAAAATTTCCGGTCGCTCCGCACCATTCGGTACGGGGCTATGTCATGGGGAAATATATATAAATATGCGGGAGCGAGATCCCCACCTTGGTGGCCATGCGCACTAAACAACAAGTTGTTAAGTGCTGTCCGCTCGCCTACGCGAGGATGACGAGAAAAGACGCGAGGACGACAAAAATGGACGGCAACCGCTATTTTTAAGGCTTTTTGTGACTCGCGGAATTGTCGTTACGAACACTGGAGGTGTCCGTAGCCGAGTTCTTCCGTTTTTCGTCTCTTAGATAGCGTAATTTTTGATAATGGACTTTTCGTTGTTCGTCTGTTAAAGATGAATCGCGCAAGATGGAACGTTCGCTTTGCGCATCCGCATAGCAGCAAGCAGACGAGTCCTTTTGATTCACGACAGGATGCACGGCGAGTGCAAGCAAGAAAGCCTCACTCAAGATCCATTTCGTCAATGAACATCTTATAATCATCGAAAAGTTCCTCTTCAATGCTAGGACAACCATAATATATATTTTCTTCATTTTCCATGTCATCCAAGTATTCGTCAAAATCTTCCACACGGTCCTTCATGAAGTCAAATCTGGAGTAGTCCGGATCATACTTGTAGTCGAGCCAAGCCTTTATCTTCATGGCAATATCGTTTCTGGACAGTTGCTGTTCCGATTGCCTAGCATGATTATACACCTTCTGACCGTAAATGTATGCAAGATTGTACGGGAGGCTATGGGCCAAGAAATGTTTGTATTCATGCCCCTTAACCATGGGCTTGAGATAGTAATAATTGAAAGGATCGAGATATTGCCTACTTCCCAGACCGGGATATGTCGTCAGCTGAACTAAAGAACTGTCTTTACCGTTATCAAGGACGCTTTGTGCCAAATCATGCACATCAAGCATTTCCGCCGCAGGATTGACACTCCAGTTCCTCATTTCT
>JAILQA010000347.1 GCA_024699205.1 Treponema sp.
TGCTGCTTGGACTTATTGCCGGAGTTATAATTACGGGTGGATATATTCTTGCCAATAAAAACAAAAGATTTTCAAAAAACTTTGCAATCACGATTTTACTGCTGCCAGTTATTATGACAATTGTAATTCCTTTTATTGCTACAGATCTTAAAAAGACCCTTTCTCTTGCAGGTGTTTTTGCTCTGGTACGCTTCAGAAGTATTCCGGGAGATTCAAAGGATATTCTTTATGTATTCTTTTCAATCGCAGTAGGACTTATAATCGGCTTGAATGATTATTTCCTCGGATTTGTTATGACAATTGTTGTAACCCTTCTTTTTGTACTTCTTTCCAGATTCTGGAAGGATAATCAGAAGCAGGTGCTTAAAATCACAATTCCGGAAGACATGAATTATAAAGATGTTTTCAATGATATTTTTGACAAATATCTTTTGAAATATGACGTAAAAAACGTGAGAACTTCAAATATGGGAACTTTATTCACAATTTCCTATTGGATTCAGCCTAAGGCAAATGCAGATATAAAAGCCTTTATAGACGAGCTGAGAACAAGAAACGGAAACCTGAACATCATTCTTGAAAACTCGGATGATGAACAGATTCCAGTTCTCTAAAACTTTTTCTTGAACTTGTAAGTATAGGTAAAAGGAAGAGAAATATTTGTAATTCCTGAATAACGGGTCAAGTTCATATCCAGATGTAAACCTGTACTTAAAGTTCCATATTTATGGGGCAGTTTAATTGTAAGCCTAGGACAGAAGGAAAGCCAGGTATCATCAGAAGCATTTACAAGAGTGCGCAATTTTACATTGAGAGAACAGCTGATGCTATCGTTTGCATCATAATTTATGCAAATCTGACCATATAAAGGAAAAGCTTTTTCAGGATATTCGTCTGAACGCTTTGCCTCCCCGTCTTTATATTTTACAACGGTTTCTCCACGAACAATTGTAGTAGTAACTGTTTCAATGAGGTTGCCTTCATCATCATAATATTTTATGTCACCAATATATTCGTTTGTTAGCCCCGTAATTAAATCTGCATAAATACCTAAACCAATTCCGGCAAAATCATAACCACCAGTAATTCCAAGAGCATATTTTGTTTTTTGTTTCTTAAACTCATCTTCTCCACCACGTTCAACCCGAGTTTCGGGCAGATAATCTGAATCTGTAAAATTGTAGTAAAAACCTGCATTAAGAGTAAGATTAGGAATAGCAGTGAGTCCAGCGAAGGCTCCGAGTTTTCTGTCAGGACTAAGAAGGTTATGTGCGGTAAAGCCTAAATCAAATAAATCATTTAAACCGAGATTCAAACCTAAATCCAGAACTTTAATAAAACCAGTGCTGTCAACAAAAGTTCCCCCGGCAAGTGCCTTAAAATATCCTGAATAAGAGGCAAGATTAAAGTTCCATTCAGAATAAAGTCCACCACAGAAGCCATTTGTATATACAGCAAAATCACCATCAGGAATATAATTATCTTTTCCTTCAGCCCCTGCAATCAGTCTTCCATATTTTGTTGTTGTATCATCGGCTGCAAGATAGGCAGAAGGAATTGCGAACTGCTTGAAAAAATCATTTCCTACAAAAATGCTCAGCTGAGGAAAAGGTTTATAGTGAATAAAGCCGGTAGGTGCAAGCATAAAGGCAAGGTCTGAGTCAGAAGCACTTGTATACAACATATCGAGTCGGACACGGGCATCTAAATGATTGCTTTCAAAATCTGCCTGCAGCTGATTCCCAAAAGAAAAAATATTTTCCGAAATAAGATTATCGTTGATATCACTTTCTTTGGTATTCGAAAATAAATCATAATCACCAAGCTCATCAAAATCTGCGCCAATAGTATTTTTGATAGTGAGTTTGGACTTTGCACAAACAGGAGAAAGAAGAAAGAAAAGAAAACAAGAAAGCAGAGAATAAGTAAATAATTTTTTCAATTTAAACTCCATAAAAAAATCTTTTCTGAAAAAAATATAAACTGAAAGTCTCCTTTCAGTTTATATAACTATATCAGCATAAAAAAGTTTTTTCCACTTATTTTATTTGCTACTATTTTATTGTGGGTGTTACAAGACTGCCAGATGAAATTGACGGCATTTCTGTATTTTCTCCACTGACTGAATATAATCCATAAAAAGAAGTACCGCCTGTAAAAGTCGGGTCTGAATAGACAGAATAATCAGAAGTTGAAGAAGATGTAAAGTCAGGGCTTGTCATAAAAAAGAGGCCGAAAGTTGAAGATGGAAGTTCATAGGCATAAAGCCATTTGTCTGAAGCTGAAGTTGAATCTGTCCCTGAAGTCTTTACAGCAATTTTTGAAAAAGATGCAGAAGAAGTTCCAGTTGAGGATGTACTTCCCGGTCTGTTTCCACCTGGACCACCCATTCCACCGCCAAACGCTCCTCCCATTCCACTTGAAGTCCCAGTAAAATAAAGCAGTTTTTGATTGCTTACAGAAAGGTCTCTTACTGCATTTGACGAACCGCAGCAAGCCGCAATAGTTCCACCACTTATTTTTATACTTCCATTCTGGTCACCACAATCAAGAGCATCTTCTGAACCAGTTGGAGCATAGGAAACCAGCAGGCCGCCGCTTATGCTTATGCTTCCATTACAATCAATTCCATCACCTTTTTGGGCATAACAGTAGAGAGAACCGCCTTTCATGTTAAAATTGCCAGAGGAATCGCTTACATTTAAGGCATCGTCTGTAGCAGTAACGGAAACAGAGCCACCTGTAATTTCTATAATAGAAGCTCCTTCTATTCCTTCTGCGGCAAAAGTTACACTAACATTGGAATACTTTACTCCATCTGCATCGTAATAAGTTGAAGTTCTGCGGTTATCGTTAGTGTAATCCGAGACGCCCGTAATTGACAGGACGCTATTTCCACCTGAAATATAAACTTTTGATGCAGAAATACCTTTTCCATTGTAGGTGGTAAGATTAAGAGTTCCGCCTTTTATATAAACTGCACTGGAAGAATCGTCAATGTCAGCTTTGATTGCATTTGCTTTGCGGAATGTACTTGAAGAAATAGAACCTCTTCCATTGAAAGTAATATCACCATCATTTATAGTAACAGAAGCATCTCCACAAAGACCATTTTTTCCATTGGAAGTAAGAATATAAGTTCCACCATTTACCGTAAGATTGGCTTTTGAAGCAATGCAGTTTTTATAAGCCTGTGTCACAGTAAGGGTACCGGTCCCCATTAAGTTTAAGTCTCCCTTGCAAAACAAAGTCCCCTTGTTATTACTTCCCTCTGTAGAATAATCTTCCCCATATCCAGTGCCATATTTACGACCATCAGTAAAGGAGTTTTCACCTTCAAGATAAATATCAGCAGTTCCACCCTTTGTAATATCCAGGCAAGGATAATCTGTAGAATTGATTGTGACAGCGTTCAGATAAACATTGGTCTTGTAATCTGCATTTGTCTGAATCTTTACACCACCCTTATTTGTATTTCCTGCCAGCTTTACTGTAAAATCTCCGTCAAAAGCAGAAGCATCTATTTTAATAAGGCCCGTTGGATTGCCATTGTCATCTTTTGTATATCTTACC
>JAILQA010000104.1 GCA_024699205.1 Treponema sp.
AATTAAAAAAGTGTGATATAATATACTAGTATACTACTTAAAGTAAATGTTTCAAAAAAATGGAGAAAAAACTATGAAAAAAACTTTACTATTGGCAGCTTTTTCAGCTCTTCTCTTTGCTTTTGTTTCCTGTGCTTCAAAAAAAGCCGGAGCTGATGAATCTCAGGGTGATTCAAAAGCAAGAATCGAAGCACTCGCAGAAGAAGGTGCTATTGACCTTGCAACATGGCAGACAGCAGACAAGTTTGCAATGAAGTATGATGCTGAAGCTTATACTCTTACCTGCAATGGAGGTGAATACTTCCAGTTCCCGTTACCACGAGAAATAAATCCAGGCGAATATCTTACTGTTCACCTGACAGGTACAAATAATGGAGATACAGGCTTCAGAAGCTGGGTTGTAGACAATAATCAGACTACCCTTACAGAAGAGCTTTATCTTGATTTCAAAAAAGATGGAGCAGATTATGTAACTGGTGATTTTGACGTTACCTACACTCTCGACGTAACTGGACCAGCTTCATTTTTGTTCATCAAAGGACCTCAGTGGGGAACAATGATAGATAACCTTACAATCAAATCTGTAGCAGTAATTTACGAATAATATCTGACACAGATTTGCAAGACCTAATCATTTCCGATGGATTTGGACCAGCACACCAAAACCATCGGATTTTTTATTGTTTTTTACACTTTTCTTTATAACGGCTTGCCCTTAAAGGTAATTTCGTGTAAAGTTAATTTCATTATATTTATAAAAACAGCGAAATTGCTGCTTGTAATGGGAGAACGTCGATGTCAGAAAAAGGCACCAATCAGTATTACATTACCAGACAGGATTCCACAGAATCTAATGCCCGTAGCTATCCGCGAAAATTTCCAATCGCGATTGCAAAAGCAAAAGGCTCATGGGTTGAGGACGTAGAAGGAAACAAATATCTGGATTTTTTATGTGGGGCTGGAACTTTAGCTCTTGGCCATAACAATGAAAAGTTAAACAAGGCAATGGTAGAAATGCTTACAAATGATTCTCCACTGCATACCTTGGACTTAACGACACCTGTAAAAGATGCTTTTGTTGAAAAACTGTTTTCTTTACTGCCTCCTGAATTAGGCAAAAATGCAAAAATCCAGTTCTGTTCACCAAGCGGAACAGATGCAACTGATGCAGCAATCAAATTATGTAAAACAGCCACAAAACGCTCAAGTGTTATTTCATTTTCAGGCGGATATCACGGAATGGGACAAGGACCTTTGGCCTGCATGGGAAATCTTCATGCTAAAACTGAAGTTAATGGTCTTATGCCCGATGTTCATTCTTTCCCATATCCTTATGATTACAGAGATCCTTTTGGATTGGGTGGAGAACTTGGCGTAAAAGCAGCCTGCAACTTTTTTGAACGAACACTCAAAGACCCGGAAAGCGGAATTACAAAACCAGCCTGCGTTATTCTTGAAGCAATTCAGGGAGAAGGCGGCGTTATTCCAGCTCCAGTTGAGTTCTTAAAAACTGTAAGACGGGTTACACAAGAGCTAGATATTCCATTAATCGTTGATGAAATCCAGTGCGGCATGGGTAGAAGCGGAAAACTCTTTGCCTTTGAATATGCAGATATCATTCCTGATGTTATTTTGATTTCTAAAGCAATCGGTGGTTCACAGCCTCTTGCCGTTGTTGTATACGATAAAAAAATTGATACCTGGGAAGCCGGTGCTCACGCAGGAACTTTCCGTGGAAATCAGCTAGCAATGAAAGCAGGAACAATTGTTTTAGATACAGTTTCTAAACCAGACTTTTTAGCTGATGTTTCAAGAAAAGGCGATTTAATCCGTGCAAAAATCAAGGAGCTTAAAAACAAAGTTTCAATTATCGGTGATGTGCGTGGTAAAGGTCTTATGATTGGCACCGAGTTCGTAAATCCAAAAGGAGAAAAGGACTGCATTGGTTCCTTACCAGCCAGCGGAGAAATTGCCGGAAAAGTTCAGAGATTATGCTTTGAAAATGGTCTGATTGTAGAAAAAGGCGGAAGAAACGGTTCTGTAATGCGCTGTCTTTGTGCCCTGAATATTTCTGATGAAGACCTCTTGAAGGCCTGGACTATTTTTGAAAAGTGCGTTCTTGCTGTAAACGAAGAATATACAAAATAATCCTGCTGATAGACTAATCATAAGATTTACAACAAAGATTTTCGGTAATTTTTTTTAATAAAGATTTTCGACAAGGATTTTAAATAAGGATTTCTCATGGAAAATATTTTTCTGACAAACAAAGAGTCCGACAAGGAATTATACAAAAAAATTATTTCCCAGACTTCGGAAGCAATTTTAAATACCTTCGACAGCGATAAGGCTTATTCTGGACCTACGCCCGAGGAATTAAAGTCTATAATCCATCAGACATCTATTCTTCCAGAAAAAGGACTTGGCTGGGAAAAGGCTCTGGAGCTTACAAAAGAAAAAATCCTTCCAAATCTTTTAAAACCCTCTTCTACTGATTATATGGCTCACCTTCACGGCTCATCACTTTTAGAAACAATTGCCGCAGAACTTATAATTTCAACCTTCAATCAGTCTATGGATAGCTGGGATCAATCGCCTGTTGCAACAGAAATTGAAGTTGAAGTCATAAAGTATCTTTGTAAGCTTTATGGCTATAATGATAATTCTGACGGTGTATTTACCAGTGGCGGCAGTCAGTCTAATCAGACGGCAATCATTCTTGCAAGAGACTCTTTTTGCAACAAAGAACTGAATTATGATATAAAAAAATATGGCGTAAACGAAAAGTGCCTCAAATTAAGAATGTATACCTCCGAAATCTCCCATTTTTCTATGGAAAAATCAGCTCACATTCTGGGCTTGGGCTATCAATCTGTAGTAAAAGTTCCAGTAGACAAAAACAAGCGCATGGATATTTCCCTTTTGGAAAAACTGATTGCCGAGGATATTGAAAAAGGTAACATTCCTTTCTTAATTGTTGGAACTGTTGGTACAACTGATTTTGGTTCGATTGACGATATCAAAAAATTATCTGAAATTGCCAAAAGAAACAAAATGTGGCTTCATGCAGATGCAGCCTATGGTTCCGGCGTAATTCTGTCAGATAAATATGCTAATTTGGACAGCAATCTTAATCTCTGCGATTCTATTACTGTAGATTTTCACAAGATGTTTGTAATGCCAATTTCCTGCAGCGCAGTTCTTATTAAGAATAGGGATGATTTCAATGCGCTCACAATTCATGCCGATTATCTCAACCGGGAAGAAGATGAAGAAGACGGCTATACAAATCTCGTAGACAAATCCTTACAGACAACCAGACGTTTTGATGCATTAAAAGTATGGATTAGCTTCCAGATGCGAGGAAAAGACGGCTGGGCAAAAATTATAAATACAAGCATAGAAAATGCAGCATATCTTTATTCAATTCTTCAAAAGGATTCAGACTTTGAGACTGCTGTAAAACCGGAAATAAGTTCTGTAGTATTTAGATTCGTTTATAAGGAAAGTAATTCAGAAAATCCAGAAAAATCAGATTTTATAAACAAAAAGGTACGCAGAACTTTGATTCATTCTTATGGCACTGTAATTGGACAGACGGTAAGCGACGGCAAAGTTTTCTTAAAGTTCACCCTGCTCAATCCTCTTATTACCCATGAAAAACTGGATAAGCTTGTAAGTTTGATTAAACAGCTTTCTTACGACCAGGCAGACAATTAATTATTTTTTACAGACTTAACTGTTTGTACAGCTTTTCCTGAATATATAGCTTTTACTGGGATTTTCTCTCTTTTTTTACCGCTGTAATTGTAAAGTTTATTGTTCGCTCTGTTTCTTTTCCAGGTGCAAGTTCAATATCCCAATACATTGTAGAAACAAAAGTCATATTTACAGGAACAATTTGATTAGCATAAAAATCAGGACGTTTAAAAATAATCGGATAATAACAGAAACCGCAGTTTTCGTTTGGTTCAAGTCCAAAGGAGATTCCGCTCTGTTTATCTGTAAGGCGGATTATATCAACATTTCTAAGCTGACTTTTGCTGTACTTTGTTGAAGTTGGAGCAGAAGAATCAATTTCTATTCTGTTTTCCTTATCTACAACTTCCAGGTTATAATAAGTAATATTTTCGCTGTCAAAATTAGTATGTGCAAAATTAGATTCAATTGCAAAAATAGCCTTTAAAGGTTTATCACTCATATTTTGAAGAATGTACTGAACATTCATTCCGGTAGAATTAATTATATATTTTTTACGCAAATAGATTTTCTGTTTTGTCGGCTGAAAAACTGCTTCTGCACAAAGCTGTAGTTCATGATGATTTTGCGAATATTTTAATTCTGTATACTTAACTTTAGAAAAAACTCCATCCCCAGACGGTTTTCCTAAAATATAATTATCAAACTGTTCCTGAGTAAGAAGATGATCTACAAAAATCCCGCGCTCGTAATTATCATTTACACCATCATATTCTTCGTATCGGGAATAATTATCTGCATAATTTCCTGTATTTTTAAGGATATCTAATTCCTGAATTGCACCGCCTGTAATATCAATATAAGAAAAATAATTCTGCATGCGGCATACATATTCATTTAGTCCATCACCGTTATAATCAAAACAGGAAACGCTTTCTGTAAAGTCAGAACCTTCACGGAGAATTTTTTCGGCTTCCATCAAATATTTATAGCATTGCTGTCTGTATTTTGAATTGGAAAAGGTTCCTTTATGAGTACACAACAAGCCCACTCCATTTTGAGCCTGCCATAATTTTTCGCGAGCAGCTTTCTTACGCATTTTATCATTCTTATACTGATTTACCATCATGCTCACATACATAATTCTGTTGTAAAGCTCATGACTCTGGGGGTATGTATTCATAAAATCATGTACAGTAAAAGAATAAGCCCGTTTATTTTCTGTTTCTATAAAAGCCTGACTTATCCATTTAGCAACGGAACCGTTGATTCCTGAAGAAACATAATAAGGAACTTTTACAGAAGATATTTTCCTGTAATCTGTAGGAATTACAGTTTTGATACGGCAATCTTCGCGGCTTGTAATTTGCTCATAGAAAGAATCAAACCACATATTTTCAAGAAGGGCTTCTAGCTGCTGGTGATTTAAATGAATGTTTACAATACGTTCCGGCTGAAGTTGACAATAAAGATCTTTCTTTTCTATTTTTTCAACCTGCTTGGTGAGATAGTCTACATAACCTTCCGCACTCTGGCTTACATCAGGAATAAAAATATCATCATAAGGAAATATTTCGATTGATTTTCCTAAATCCGACATAAAAATTGGTAAAAACTTGCGTTTTTCTGCAGGAATTATAAAACTATCTAATAAAACATACTCTATTCCACAACTTTGAAGACAATTTACCAAAGAAGAATCCCAGCAATCAGCAAAAAGAGTTATTCCACGCGGGCGTTTACCTATTGTCTGTCTGATTTCATCTGATAAAAGGTCAATCTGTCCTGTTCTATCTACAGGATACAAAAGCGGAAGAATCGGTTCATAATATCCGCCGCCGAGTATTTCAAGTTGTTTGCGCTCGACCAGCTGTTTTAGAATCGTAATAAATTCATTGTGCTTTTTTTTATAATATTGGAGTTGAATACCTGAAAAAGAAAATGCAAAAGTAAGTGCAGGATGGGAATATAAAAATTTAACCAAAGGTTTATAGACAGTCTGGTAATCTTTTTCAAATTCGTCGTTTGATGCAAGACTTGTATTAAATGTCCTTAAACTGAAGCTCACGTATACGGAATTCATTTTCCCTGTACGGCTTCCCCACCAATTGCCGTCTATACTCCTTTTATATTAAGTTTTTAAAATCACAAATATTATATACAAAATTGAAACAGACCATTCCCCAATAATCTGTTAATACTCAATAATGTGTTTAAATATTTTATAACAATATGCCCATATTTTAAAGTATTTTTTATTATTCCATTCAAGTTTTTTTTCTTCACCTGTCACTGAACAGCCTGAATCATTCTTTTCGTTTGTCATACAGTTATAACAGTTTGAAATTTGTTTAGTATCTTTTGGAACCAGCGTGATAATATGCTTTGGACAAACATCGATACATTTTCCACAGCCAATACACAGGGAGGTAACAAGTGCCGTTTGATTTTTTATAACAATTGCGGTCTGAGGACAAACCTTTACACAATCTCCTAATCCTATACATGCATATTTACAATCAGTTCCCGATTCATGCATTGAAGCAATCATAAAACAAGTATGTTCACGATTAAATCTTTCATTATTGAATGATAAGTTCTTTTCATTTGAACACAAAACAACTGCTTTTTTATCGGATGGAACAAAGTGTTCTGTA
>JAILQA010000124.1 GCA_024699205.1 Treponema sp.
TAGATAACTGGGTATCTGCCCCCGGATTTCTGCAGAATGAAAAATGTCTTTCACCGTTATCATCCAGGCTCACAAAGGCCAGAGTCGTATGCTGGGAATTTGTGATACGCATTCCTTTAGTTTCAACATTTAAAGCCTTAAGGCAATTTTCACAGTCTTTTCCAAAACTGTCATTTCCTGTCATTCCAATAAAAGCTGATTTACCGCCGCACTTTGCAATAGCCGCAGCAACGTTCGCAGGAGCACCACCGATATTTTCTTCATAAGTATTTTTGCCTTCTGCATTTTTTCCAGCAAAAGTAAAATCAATTAAAATCTCACCAAGGGCTGTTACATCATACTTTTTCATCTTAATCTCCTGCTTTTTCCATCACTTCTACAAGCTTAGCAAATGTGAGCTCTTTAGTCGACTTTACCTGAGCATCTGCCTGAGTAAGGCTTCCATCCGGGCTAACTGCAAGGGCTGTCATTCCGCCTTTTTTGATTGCCTCTACCCCGCTTTGTGCATCTTCAATTCCAATACAGTTTGTGTACCATTTTCCAGAAAGCTCTGCCGCCGCAAGGAAAATATCTGCATCTGGTTTTGCCTTCTGAACTTTATTTGCATCTGCAATTCCTGCAAACAAATTTGTAATGCCAAGCTGCTTCAAAATAGCCGGTGCATTTTTACTTGAGGACGCAAGTACGGCCGGAATATTCTTTTCTTTTAATTCAACAAGCAGCTCTTTTATTCCAGGCAAAATATCTTTTTCTGATAGATCACTAAGGAACGAAACATACAGTTCATTTTTCTTTTTACAGAAATCTGCAATCTGAACTTCACTCCAGTTTGCATTATTTTCTTTTACAATAATTCGTGCAGAATCTTCGCGGGAAACACCGAGCAATCTTTTATTAAGTTCTTCATCAAACTTCAGATTATTTTCTTCTGATAACTGCTTCCACGCTTTGTAATGAAGATGGGCTGTATCTGTAATAATTCCGTCCAGATCAAAAAGTGCTGCTTCAAGTTTTTGCGACAAATCAAAAGTTCGAACTTCACCAATTTTAAGACAGAAGCTTTCGTTACGATGAACAAGCTCTAAAGCCTGGCCGCCTGCAAGTTTATAACTTGCTTTATTCTGCGTTACAGTAACATTTACGATGCAGCCTTTTATTGCAAGATTAAAGCTGAGTTTATTCCAACCGTTCGGTAGTTTTGGATCAAAGGAATAGATTCCATTGTAATCTCGGAAACCGGCAAAACCGTAAACAACGCTCATCCAGCTGCCGGCCATACAGGCTGTGTGAATTCCGTCGCGGCTGTTTCCGTTTACATCATCAATATCCATGCGGACTGTTTTATTAAAATAATCAAAAGCCTTTTTTGTATCGCCGGTTTCAGCCGCCATAATGCTCATAATACAATTTGAAAGAGACGAATCGCCGGTTGTATATTTTTCATAAAAATTAAAATTGCGGATTTTTTCTGCCTTTGTAAAACGGCCGCTCAAAAGATACTGGGCAAGAACAAGGTCCGGCTGTTTTAAAACACGGTAGCGGTAAATCTCCAGCGGATGGTAATGCATCAAAAGCGGATACATTGAACGCGGAGTGTTTCCAAAATCCCAGTCGGGCTTGTCCATAAAGCTGTCGTCCTGTGGATAAACTCCGCTTTCCTTATCAAAAGGAATATACATATTGTCGGCCGCTTTTTTCCACTCAATCTTTTCCTCAGAAGTTGCCGCCTTTCCAGAACGAGCAATACTTATTTCAAGATTTTCGCGAGCCATCAGATTTGTAAATGCATTATTGTTTACAATTGCTGTGTATTCATCTGGCCCGGTAACATCATTTATACAAAACTGATTATTTTTATGTGGAATAAACGCGCCAAGACTCAGCCACATTCTCGCAGTTTCTGCACTCATCTGTTCAATTGCATTTTTATCAAATCCGTACTCTTTTTCGTGAGCATTCAGATAGCGGTTTAAGGCAAAAATGATATCAGCATCAATGTGATACTGTGCCGTACCAGCCGGAAAATATGCGCTGGTTTCTTCGCCGTCAATTGTACGCCACGGATAAAGAGCTCCCTTAAGGTTCAATTCTGCCGCGCGGGCCTTTGCTTTATCCAGAATGCTTGCACGATATTCCAGAAGTTTTTTTGCAACTTTAGGCGCTGTATAAGTGAAAACCGGACACACATAACTTTCTGTGTCCCAGAAATAGTGCCCTTCATATCCTTCGGAAGTAAGTCCCTTTGCAGCAATACTCACCTTTCCGCTTCGGCCCGAAGACTGCAGCAAATGAAAAAGATTAAAGTGCAGTGCTTCTTCGCTTTCCTGGTCACCGTCAATTTTGATTTGAGCAATTTTCCAGAACTCGTCAAGGAACTGCTTTTGTTCAACACAGGCTTTTTCAAAACCACCTGTTGCAAATTGCAGGCAATTCTTTTCTGCGCTCTCGGACAGAGTTTTTCCCCAGACATAAGTAATGAATTTATATAGTACCGCAGTCTTTCCCGCTTCAAGATCAAAATTGGAAACAACGTACGGAATGTCTTCCTTTATCATGTCTGATTTTTCGGACTTCAGTTCTATTTCTTTTTCGGCAATCAGCTTGTTTACGACAAAACCTTCCAGCTTAAAGCCGGAATTTTGAGTGTGAGCCGAAAAACTAATATTTCCATCAGCTGATTTTGCTTCATCAATAATCAAAGGCTTGTGACGGAATTTGGCGCCTACACGAGGATCATCTTCGCCCATAATATTTTGAGCTGTTGTATCAACGCAGGAAACAATCTGGCACGATTCCTTTTTTGCCGACGTATTTGTAATACGGTATTTTATAACAGCACAATCCGGATGCACAAAAGAAGCAAGACGCTGTGTTTCCAGATGGATTTCTGAATCTCCGTTTTTCCAGTCGGCAGTACGGGTAAGAATTCCTGTTTCTTCATCAAGCTCAAGTTTTTGATTTTTAATTCCTTCAGCGCCAAACTGCTTTCCGTCAATACTAAGTTCAATTCGTTTTGGATCCGGTAGGTTCAAAATTGTTTCATGATTTTTTGCATAACCGTAAGCAACTTCACCATATAAAATTGTCTCTGAATCAAAAAATCCGTTTATGTATGTTCCTTTATGAAAAGTTCCTTCCTTTTCTTCTGTGTCTCCGCGAAGCCCTAAGTTTCCGTTTCCAATTGTAAATAGGGTTTCATTATGCGGAATATTTTCTTTATCAAATTTAGTAGTTGAAAATTTCATAGTAAATCTCCATGTCTATTTTTCAATAATTTCTTTCAACCAGCGGACTTCGTAAGGCTCAAGGCTCTGAACTGAATAATTCCAGTATTTTTTCCCTGTCAAAAGATCTTTACTCTCCGGCGACCAGGCATCAATTTTGAACTGCACCGGCTGATCTGTAAAATTCACAGCCACATGAACAGTTCCCCGCTTAAAAATAAAGACCTGTGGATTCTGAATATCATAAATATAGAAATCACTTCCACCAAACATCTTTTCTTTTTTGCGGATAGAAATAGCTTTCTTTACAAAATTGAAAATATCTTTCTGCGATTTATACTCAAACTGATTTTCCCAGTCTGTTTTAATTCTATGCACCCAGCGCGAATCATCCTTTTTACCTTTTACTTTTCTGTAGGAATAGTCATTAAAAACGGCTCTTTCATCATTAAAGTAAATTAAAGGAATTCCAGGCAAAGCAAGCAGAGTTGCAAACATCATCTTTATACGGCCAACAGCCATTTTTCGAAGCACTTCATCATCCAGATTTTCTGCCTGCTCCAGACCTGCAAGGCTCGCCATAGTTCCACAAATTCTGCAGTCACCGGTTGCAGGGTTTAACTGGAAAGGTTCTCCACTGGCAAAGGTTCCTTCAAAACGGCCGGTAAAAAATTTGTTCAAAAACTGACGGTGCAGATATCCGTTAATTCCAAATGCGCCGGCATCTTCATCTCTAAAAGTCCAGCCTATATCATCATGACAGCGGATATAATTTACCCATGCTGTACCCTGTGGAATCTGCCAGTTTCTTTTTAAGGACAAAGTCAAAAGTCTTGTATCGCGGGTTGCAATTGTAGACCAGAAAAGCGCCATCTGAAGCGGGTTATAACTGAGCTTACATTCATCAGTGTGGATATACTGAATAACCTGATCCGGATGAACAATCGCTTCGCTCTTAAAAATCAGCCATGGACAGGCAATTGCAGCTACATATTGAAAGGCTTTGATTAAGATGTGAGCCTTTGGAAGACTTTCGCAAACTGTTCCTTTTTCCTTCCATACAAAAGCCAGCGCATCCAAACGCAGAACATCAACTCCAAGATTTGCTATAAAAAGCATTTCGCGGCACATGGCAAGAAAAGTTTCCGAGTTAGAATAATTCAAGTCCCACTGAAAAGAATTGAAAGTTGTCCAAACCCAGGCCTTCATATCTTCCTGCCAGGTAAAAGAGCCTCGTCTGAAAGTTGGAAAAATTTCACGAAGTGTACGATTCCACTCATCTACTTCAGATTTGTCTTTGTAAATGTAATAATATGATTTATATTTCGGGTCGCCCTTTCTGGCCTTTACCGCCCATTCATGTTTATCGCTTGTATGATTAAAAACAAAATCCAGAACCAGACGAATTCCTTCTTTATGAAACGCCTTTGCAACTTCGCGCAAATCTTCAATTGTTCCTAAAGAAGGCTGAACTTTCCTGTAAGAGCTGATTGCATATCCGCCGTCATTTTCATTTTTTGGACAATCAAATAACGGCATAAGGTGAATATAGTTAACTCCAAGCTCAAGGAAATATGGAATTTTATTAATGAGTTCTTTCAGATTATCAGAAAATAAAACTACATAAAGCACCATACCAACCGTCTTCTGGTCATTAATCCAACTGGAATCTGATGAAGAACAAGAGGAAAAATCTTCATCATTTTTCATGGCTGCCTCACGCATTATTTTTTCGAGTTCATCAAGAATCTTAAAGAAATCCCATCTGTCTCCGTACAGATTAAACAAAAGCCGGGTAAGCTGGGACATATTTTCTTTGAGCCTAGAGTTATACATATTCACACCAATTAAAACAAAATTATGAGTTTACAAATTATCCTTTTACAGAACCTGCAAGGAGTCCTCTTACAAAATATTTCTGAAGTGATAAGAAGACGATTAAAGGAAGCAATAAGGAAATAAATGCTCCCGAGGTTAGCAAATGCCATTCCTGTCCTTTTGAACCAATCAGATTGTTCAGATAAGTTGTAATAACCTGAACTGTCTGGCCTGCTTTTGTGGCTCCACTCAAAAATACAAGAGAAACCAACATATCATTCCAAACCCAGATAAACTGGAAGATTGCAAAGGAAGCAATTGCCGGAACGCTTAAAGGCAGAATCAATCTTACGAAAGTTGAAAAATGGCTTGAACCATCAATAAAAGCTGATTCAAGAATACTTCTTGGCAGCTGCGAAATGTAGTTGTAAAGCATGTAGGTTGCCAGCGGAAGACCAAAGCCCGTGTGAGCCAGCCATATTCCAAGATAAGTTCCGTTTAAGCCGATTTTTGAATAGTCACGCAAAACCGGAATCAAAGACATCTGCAAAGGTACAACCAGCAGGGCAATAATAATTCCAAGCAAAACACTTCGGCCCTTAAAGTTTAGCCATGCAAAACCGTAAGCCGCAGCAGCCGCAATGAAAATTGGAATTACAAGGGCCGGCAAAGTTACTGTAATTGAAGTAAGGAACGGGGCAATCATATTTGAACGGTCGCGCATTCCGCCGGTATATTTTACACCGAATAAAACCTGATCATAATTATCCAGCGTCCATTTATCCATTGTAGTAAATGCCTTCCACCAGCCGGAACTTTTAATTGCATCGCCTGCTCTGAAGGAAGAAATAAAGGTTCCCAGTGTTGGTATTGTCCAGAGAATACAAATAAAAATAAGGATTATTGTTACTACAATTCCGCCAATAGTAATTTTTCTGCTTTCTTTTGGCTTTTTATTGCTGATTTTACTCATTTGAACACCTCTCTGTTTTTGAATTCTTTAAGGTTGTAATAGATTACAGGG
>JAILQA010000139.1 GCA_024699205.1 Treponema sp.
TAGTCGACAATTTAAAATAATATTAGTATATTTATAAGAGCATTCATATTTTTTGAATTAAGGATTTATATAAATGGACAAAAATCAGTTAGATGAAGATAAAAAAAAGGATGACGAAAACGATCCTTATAAATTTTTTAAGTTTGCCGGACCAGAAGATAAAAAGGATGACAACAAAAATAAAGGTGACAAGAAAAAGCCGAAAATTCCTTTTTTTGCAATAATTCTGATAGTTTTATCAATAGTTACGATAGCAGATTTTCTCTTCCTTTCAAAAAATGATGGTAATCTCATTGATTATTCTGAATTCCGCGAAAAAATTGAAAACGGGCAGATTGTCAGTGTTGAAATAGGTGAAAACTACTTAATCGGTTACGGACCGGACCTGCTTAAATCTTCAAATTCTTCTGAAAAAGGAAAGCAGATTTTCCAGCCTAAGCGCATTCATTCTGGCGTACAATATAAAACTACTGCTGTCCTTATGGAGAAATTTATAGACTTACTTGATGAAAAGGGCATTGAATATAAATTTATTCAAAAACAAAATAATTATTTTATTCAGCTTTTGATTAACCTTCTTTTGCCTTTTGGTTTGATTCTTCTTTTTTATTTCTTTATTTTCCGAAAAATGGGCGGTGGAGCCGGCGGTGGAATGGGCAGTATTTTCAATGTCGGTTCAAGTCGTGCCAAAGTTGTTGAAGAAGGCAAAATCAAAACTCGTTTTTCAGATGTTGCTGGTGTTGATGAAGCAAAAGAGGAGCTTGTAGAAGTTGTTGATTTCTTAAAGTCTCCTAAAAAATATACAGAAATTGGTGGAAAAATCCCTAAGGGTGTTCTTCTTGTTGGTGACCCGGGAACTGGTAAAACCCTGCTTGCCCGTGCAGTTGCAGGAGAAGCTGGTGTTCCTTTCTTTAGTATCTCCGGTTCAGACTTTGTAGAAATGTTTGTCGGTGTTGGTGCCAGTCGTGTCCGCGATTTGTTCAAACAGGCCCGCGAAAAAGCCCCTTGTATTATCTTTATTGATGAAATAGATGCTCTTGCCAAGAGTCGTGCCAACGGTTTTTCTTCTAACGATGAACGTGAACAGACCTTAAACCAGCTTCTTGTAGAAATGGACGGTTTTGACAACGAAAAAGGTCTTATCATTCTTGCTGCAACTAACCGTGTTGACGTTCTTGACCCTGCAATTCTCCGCCCAGGACGTTTTGACCGACAGGTTCCTGTTGAAAAACCGGATGTAAAAGGCCGTGAAGCAATTCTCCGCATTCATGCAAAAAATGTAAAGCTTGATAAAGATGTAGATTTTGAATCTGTAGCCCACGGAACTACAGGTTTTGCAGGTGCTGATTTGGCTAACGTTGTAAACGAAGCTGCTCTTCTTGCCGTAAGAAACAAACGCAAGAAGGTAACAATGGAAGATTTCAATGAAGCAATTGATAAAGTCAGTATCGGATTAAAGAAAAAATCCCGCAAAGATAATAAAAAAGAAATGCGACTTGTTGCAGTTCACGAAACTGGACATGCTTTGGTTTCTGCCTTTATTCCAGATCACGAGCCTGTAAACAAAATTACAGTTGTTCCTCGTTCTCATGGAATTGGTGGATTTACCCAGTATCGTGAAGCCGAAGAAAAGAACTTTATGACAAAAACAGATCTTATCAATGAAGTTGATTCTCTTCTTGGCGGACGAGCTGCTGAACAGATTATTTTAGGTGATATTTCAACCGGCGCTTCAAACGATATTGCCCGTGCAACAGATTTAGTAAAACAAATGATTACCGTTTACGGTATGTCAGATAGATTTGAAAATATGACTCTTGGAAAAGGCGTTCTCGGAAACAGAGGCGGAGAACCTAATCTTATCCGTGAGTTCAGTGAAGAATCTCAGAATTATGTTGATAGTGAAATTGCCCGTGTAATGAAAGAACGCTATGCTCATGTTGTAGAAGTGCTTACAGAACATAAGGATTTGCTTGATTATATTGCAAAGCGCCTTGAAGAAATTGAAACAATGGAAGGCAAAGAGTTCTACGATATAGTTAAAGGTGAACAGCATTGCAGGGAACTTACAGATTCTACTTCTACCGAACCTGACAAAATAGACAATTCTGCTGATAATCAGTATAATGGTGAAGTATGAAAAAGATAATAATTGCAGTAATGCTTTCCATATCGGCAGCACTTTTTGCTCAGAATATAACGACAGCAAGTGCCTATTTTAAGATTATTTCGGAATATTACGGAACCATAAAAGATTACGAAGTCGATTTTGAAACCCGCGTAGAAAAAACAGAAGCAGCTGGACGCCTTTCTTTCAAATCCCCTGATTTACTTAGAATGGATTATTCCACTCCAGAAAATCAGGTAATCTGTTTTAACGGTGATATGCTCACAATTTATCTGCCTGATTCCTCAGCAGTTTTACAGCAGTCAGTAACTCAGGATAATACAGGTGCATCTCTCGCAACTCCACAGGGACTTTCTCTTTTGAGCCGCTATTATTCAGTTGCTTATGAAACCGGTCAGGATGCAGAACCTTTAGAAGAAGGCTCTGACGAAATGGTAGTTAAATTCATCCTTAGTCGTAAAAGTGCTTCCGAAGCCTTCAGATATATTAAAATTGCGGTTAATCCTTCAACAAAATTAATTCGCAGGGTAGAGGCAGTTACTCCAAAAGGAGAAACCCTTATTTTTAATTTCTATGATTATAAGTTAAATCAGGATATTACAGACCAGCGTTTTATTTATGATCCGCCGTCATCAGCCAACAATATCAATAATTTCTTGTTTGCGGAGTAATTGAAAGATGGAAAGTTATGGCGAATTGTTGCGAAAGGCGCGTTTAGAGCAGAATCTGGATATCGAAAAGGTAGCCAGAGAGATTTTAATTGAACAGAGATATTTACAGGGACTTGAAGATGAAGATTCTTCTGTCTTTTCTGGTGAAGCTTATATGATGGGCTTTCTAAGAAATTATTCTAATTATCTCGGACTTAATACAGAACTTATTTTAAAACTTTATAACAACAAAAAAATCCAAGAATCGCCTGTTCCCGAAGGTTTGATTGCAAAACATAGACCACGCTGGCTTGTTCCTACTGTGATTGCTTCTCTTGTATTTCTTTTAGGGGTTATTGCAACTGTGCTTATTCTTCTTCTTACCAAAAAGAATACAGAGGATAATACAGCGGTTGTTATTTCCAGCAATGCAAAATCAAAGCAGTATGAGCTTGATAATACAAAGTTTACCCAGAGACTTTACAAGGGCGACCAGATTCTTGTTCCTTCTGATAACGGTTCAATTGTTCTTACTGTTCGAGATACTCTTTCTTCCTTTGGACTTGAAACTCCAGCGGGTGTTTTCTATACCGATTTGTCTGAAGAATCCGAAATTGATGTCGACGGTGATTCAGCCGCAGATATTATAGTTTATGTTTCAGATATTTCTTATACGGATGTCGATCGAGGTGTAGAAGTAAGCATTCTTATGAGACATGACAAATCATCATCATTTGATGAAGTAAATGTAGAAGAGATTCCATTTATTACAGAAATCAATTCTAAACATCCTCAGAAAATTATCCTTGAAGATAATCGTGCTTATCCATTCACTATAAATGCCAGTTTCCGCGGAACCTGTCTCTTCCGTACTAAAGTTGACAATGCCGCTTCTAACGAAATCTTCTTTAATCGTGGCGAAGTATTTACTGCAAATCCTCATAACGGAATAAGATTGTGGATTTCTAACAGCAATACCGTTAAGTTTACGATTATTGCAGATTCAAAGACCTTCGACCTTGATATTGGACCTGCAGGACAAGTTCTTGTAGAAGACATTAAATGGATTAAAGATACTGATGGAAAGTATAAGCTGGTAATAATTGAACTTGACTAATTTTTATCTGGATCAGCACGGTTGTGCGAAAAATCAGACTGATGGTGAATTAATTATAACTTATCTGGAAAATGCCGGCTTCAAGCAGACTCTTAATGCCTCTGAAGCTGATTTTATTCTTGTTAATTCCTGTGGCTTTATCAATTCTGCAAAAAAAGAATCAATAGATGCTGTTTATAACATTAAAGCTGCTTATCCAAAAGCAAAAATAATTCTTACCGGTTGTCTGGCGGAACGTTACTCAAAGCTTATGTTTGATTCAATGCCTGAATTAGACGGGGTTTTTGGTAACGGAAATCTTGCAAAAATTGCTGATTTTATGAAGCAATATATAATTGAATCCAGCGAGCGTTTTATAAAAACTTATCCACAGCTTGGAATCTGTTCTGCATCCAGAAAAACTCTGCTTAATTTTTCCGGTTCTGCCTATGTAAAAATTACTGAAGGCTGTTCAAATCATTGTTCCTTCTGTGCAATTCCTTTAATTCGTGGAGAAGTTCGTTCCCGACCAGCAGAAAACGTAGTTCAGGAAATCAAAGAGCTTGTAGAAAAAGGTATTTATGAAATAAACCTTATTGGACAGGATTTAGCCGCCTTTGGTCTTGAAAATAAGGAAAGTCTTCCTTATCTGCTTTCGAAAATCAGTGAACTTGATGGCGATTTTGTAGTCCGTCTGCTTTACATTCATCCAGACCATTTTACAAATGACATCATTAAGGAAATTAAAAAAGACAGTCGCTTCCTCCATTATTTTGACATTCCTTTCCAGACCGGTGATGATGATATTATTCTTGCAATGAACAGAATTGGGCCAGCTTCCGAATACATAGAGACTATCTCTTATATAAAATCTGAACTGCCAGATGCTGTTATTCGTACAACTTTTTTAACTGGTTTCCCAGGTGAGACAGACAAAAATGCGGAAAATACATACAACTTCTTAAAAGAAATCAGACCAGACTGGTCGGGCTGCTTTACCTATAGCCGTGAAGAAGATACGCCTGCCTACAGTATGAAGCCGCGTGTACCGGCTAAAGTTGCTAAGGCGAGGGCGGAGAGACTGGAGCAGTTGCAAAGCAGCATTACCGAAGAAAACTTAAAAAAGTATGTGGGAATTACCACAGATGTTCTTATTGAAGAAATAATCACAAATAATCAGGAAGTTTCGGAAGATTCTGACGAAGGGCTTGCTCTGGGACGAGCCTGGTTTCAGGCCCCAGAAGTGGACGGCTGTGTAGTTGTCCGTTACGACTTAACGCAAAAGAGGGATGTTGAGGCCGTAAAACCTGGCAATCTGGTTTCTGTAAAGATTCTATCAGTTTCTGGTGTCGATTTGGATTCGCGCTTTATCGATTTTAGAAAAAAGAAATAAATTTTTATTTTTTTTTGCCTTTTTCT
>JAILQA010000163.1 GCA_024699205.1 Treponema sp.
GTTGGTAAAAAGCTTAAGCTCCCTCTTACAGGAAAAGAGATTCCTATCATTGCTGATGATTATGTTGATATGGAATTTGGAACTGGTATGGTAAAAATCACACCTGCTCATGACCCTAACGACTGGGAAGTAGGTCTTCGCCATAATCTTTACCATACCGGTTCCAAACTCTTTATGTACATAATCATCTGCAATAATTGGAATCTCTTTTCCTGTCAAAGGCAGTTTGAGCATTTTGCCAACAAGCTTAGTATAGCGCTCGTCACTTGGGTTTACGGCAACGGCAGTATCACCAAAGAAAGTTTCTGGTCGGGTTGTAGCAACTTCAATGCGGCCCGAGCCGTCAGCATACTCATAATAAAGGTGATACATTGCACCCTGAGTATCCATGTGGTCAACTTCATCATCAGCAAGGGCAGTACCACAACGAGGACACCAGTTTACAAGGCGTTTACCACGGTACATAAGTCCACGCTCATAAAGAGTAACAAAAACATCACGAACAGCTTCTGAAAGACCTTCGTCGTAAGTAAAACGCTCGCGGTCCCAGTCAGTTGAGTTTCCGAGTTTTTTCTGCTGCTTTACGATTGTATTGTGATGATCTTCCGTTACAGCCCAAGTGCGTTCAAGGAACTTTTCACGTCCAAGGTCATTACGGGTGAGGCCTTCTTTTTTAAGCTGACGTTCAACTACGTTCTGTGTAGCAATTCCGGCATGGTCTGTTCCTGTAAGCCAGAGAGTATTATCTCCCTTCATTCGGTGATAGCGAACAACAATATCCTGAAGAGTATTGTTAAGACCATGTCCCATGTGAAGAACACCTGTTACATTTGGAGGAGGAATGACGACGGAATAAATATTTGTTTTTTTGTTGCAGTCTGCGCACTGGCACTTATACTGCTCGTGAATCGGCGATTTTTCATCAGAAGCAGGCTTAAAATAACCTTTGCTTTCCCATTCGTTGTAGATACGATCTTCAAATGATTTCGGGTCGTACGCTTTTTCAAGTTCAATAGCTTTCATTTTTCCGTCCTTTTTCAGCTTCCTTCTCCATAGGTTGCTGAATGTTTGATATTGTGAAGATTATAATGATTTTTTTATAATGTGGCAATTATGTATTTTTTTGAGAAATAATATTATAGAAAGATTTTGATTTAATCTTCTTTTACTTTATAGCCTTCGACAATCTTGCAGAAATGTTTCTTTTCTTTCCGATTGTAGCTTATGCCAACCAGTAAAATCCGGCCTGTATAAAATGGAACTTCTCCAATTTTGCCGGAAAAGCGTTGTGAATAATTTTTCTGTTGAATCTGGGTAATGGCTTCTTGCGGAGTGGAATCTACTTTTAATTCAAGAATAATGCAATCATCAGAAGGATTCTTTGGTGTAAAAACAAAGTCTGTAAATCCTTTGCCAGATTTATCTTCCCTCGTAACAAAATATGAATCTCTTGCAGCAAGAAAAGCAAGATTAACAACTGCGGTCAATTCGTTTTCACGGTTATACGAAAAAAGTGGAGTTTCTGTATCGTGAACAAACTCAAGCAATGCGGCAACTCTTTCTTCTTCCTCATTTAATACTGCATCCAAAATCTCTGATGATTTTATTGCAAGCTGATTTATGTAACCTAGTCCATTGTTTTCCTGCAATGCTTCGTCAAACTTTTGCATTATCTCATAATTCGGGATTTTGACTTTGTTATTTCCGTCAGTTGTCAACAGACCATACACAATCATTGCTGAAAAAACATAAAGCTTTGACGATGTGTTTTTTGAGTTGATAATATTTTCGTTTATAGTACAGTTGACAGATTCACCAGCCAACAATTGAGCCACGGGTTTTTGAATCTCATCTACATTTAACTTTAATATATTAAAGATTTCATCAGAAGGACCACTGCTTGTCCAATAATTTCCAAGTTGATTATTATTTAAAGCCGCAACAATGGAACGAGGATTATACAAATGGACTCCGCTTTCAGTAACATATCCATCATACCATTTACGCAACTCATCTCTTGTAAAAGTTAATTTTTCATTTTTATCAACCAACTTTTTGTTTGCTTTCTCATATAGAAAATCAACTTCTTTATCAGTAAAGCCAAAATACAACGAATACTTTTCCTGAGTAGCAAGAGAATAATCAAGGAAAATATTCAAATCAGAAGTACTTGAATATTTTTTTATTGGCAGTATACCGGTCATATATGCAAACTCGACATAGGCCTGTCCTTTTAACAGAACATGAAGAAAATCCACATAATGCTTTTTATCTTTTTCCGAAACAAAATCAAAACGAAACGGCGCATCCCATTCATCAAAAACAAAGAAAAAGCCTTCGTTAGTTTTTTGCCAGCATTCTTTTAATAAATCAGGGAGAGTAAGATTTTCGTCAAGATTAAGATTTTTATATGCAGAAAAAATATCCGACTTTAATTTAGAAACAATCCGTTCAAGATATGAATCAAAAGTATCGTTCTGTTCGACATTTTGACTGAAATCAATAAAAATAACATTGTGTTTGTTCTGATGCTTTTTTACGATTTCTTTTTTATCACTAATCGCAAGATTTCCAAAAAGTTCTGAAGAATCTACTTTCCCAAAAAATGAAGCAATCATATTTGCAGCAATAGTCTTTCCAAATCGCCGTGGACGAGTAATGCAGATAAATCGGTTTTCATCATTTATACTTGGAATCAAATCTTCTATAAAAGAAGATTTATCCACATAATATAAACTGTTACATGCCTTTTTGAAGTTTTCGAGGAATAAATTGCTGTTCAAAAAATTGCTCATATTGAATATTATATCATTTATCTGCGTATTTTCTAGCATTTTCTGCCTGATAAAAAAATAACTTTTTTATATTACATCTTGTCCAGGGCTGGGCCTAAAGCTTATAAGTAATATCGCCTTCTATGCTGTGGCGTTTTTTCCATTCTTCAATGGCGGTATAAAATCTTCTATTGATATATGAATTGCCGGGGCCCAACCCCTGGACTATTTTATAGTGGAAAGTTCTTGGATCCTGTTTAATTTCCAGGCAGGCCTTCATTTTATTATCTTTAATCAGGACAGCGATTATAGAAGTTTTTTTCAAAACCTTATTCCTGTAAAGATAGCCTACACAGTTTCGCATGTGTGTACTGATTTCGTAAAGCTCGTCAGTAGTTTTTGGAAGCACAAAGAAATACGCATCTTCAGGTCCATTTTT
>JAILQA010000214.1 GCA_024699205.1 Treponema sp.
TTTGGGATGAAAGGTCTTCGCCCTGATTATGAAAAAGAAAAAAATAAAAAACACATAATGCTTAACAAATTGATTGTTAACTTGCTGCCAATAAGTAATCATAATTTTTCTCCATGAGATGAGTTTTTATTTTTGGAAAACATATGGGATAACCCGAACTACCGCTGTCCATAATTCACCTCCTGAAAAAAAATTAATACATCAAACTGACACTTTCATAATAACAGAATGTCCCTTATTTGTTAAGCATTATGTGTTTTTTATTTTTTTCTTTTTCATAATCAGGGCGAAGACCTTTCATCCCAAAGGACCTTCCGCCATTCTCTCACGGTCAGCCGCTTCACTCGCTCGGTAAACCTCGCTCGCTCCAGTGGCCGTTCGCAGACCTTGTCTGCTCACGTGGCTCCACGCCCTGACGCAGCTTAATTTCATAAAAAACAGGTCTTCATCCCAAAAAATAAAAAAAAATCAAATATAACAAAAAATTATCGCGAAAAATGGTCCGAAATCTTTAAAAAAAAACTAATTAAAGGGTGAGAAAATAAAAGCTTTTTGTGGACAAGATTGTGGAAAAATATAAGTTTGAACTTCTTCCAGCCTACTCAAAATTCAATAGGGTTGCAATCCTTAATCAAAATGGAGCGACCATAAGTTTTTTGATTCCCTATTACGAAAAGCAAAAACTTAAAAGTAACCTCAAAAAAGCTTTTTGTAATTATCTCAATTTTGTAAAAATTCAGGAGGATTGCCCGGAAAAATTTAAAAAGAAACCTGTCGTAAAATTTATTTATGGCAGCAAAGTGAATTAATCATTGTAAATCTAAAAAAAGGAGTTTTTATGAGCGGGGAGGGTGGAAAAAGTTTGTGTGTGAAATATTCACAAAAAAATGGAATAGGAATGTGGGATTTTAACTATGCTTTTGTATCTACAGGGCAGAAGGTTATTCCTTTATCTTATCTAGTGAATAGTCATAGGTATTCTGGCATTCGTCCGCATTATTTGCTGGAAGAGAAATATAGACAAGAGCGGAATCAAAAACGAAAAAATGATTTCCGGCATAAAAAGCAAAAAACTTTGGCAATGGTTTGTCTTTTTGTCTTGTTCTTGTTTTCTGTTTTGTATGCAAAAAATGTAATCAGGGCTGCTTTTGAATTGAATGCGCAGACAAGAAAATATGATTTATTGATACAAGAAATGAATCAAAATGTCTTGAATGCTCTTCTTAGTCAAAAGACAGGAACTGGCGAATAAAGTTTGTCTATGGAAAGAAGTATGAAGAAACTGGTCATCGTTTGTTGTATGTGTTTTTTGATTCTGTCCGTGCTTTCGTTTTTTATTTGCGTGCAGCTGGATAATCAAAGGATGGCAAAAAAAATTGAGGCCAAAATTACGAAGGTCGTATGGGATTCGTTTATTGAAACGTGCAATGGGACTGGGTATGTGGATTTGAACGAATGGCAGAAGGCTAATCGGAACTTGTGGAATCTTGATTATATTGCCTGGTGTGTAGCAGATGATTTTATGGTGGTGTCTGAAGAAGCTGGCTCGGCGCTGTATTACGGTGTGTGGGAAAGCGAGTATTCTTCTGGTGACGTTTTTTGTAGGATGAAATTGGAAGAGGAGTAGGTGTGAAAAGGTTTTGTTTGTGTTTAGTGATTTGTGCTTTTGTGAGTTTTTTGTTTGCCAAAGAAAAATTGCCTTATGCAATTTATGGACTGGTTAGCGAAAATGAAGAAAATGGTTCGAATCAAAAAACACTGGAACTGTCTTTTTATAATCTTAGCAATAAGGAAGTTTCTGATTTTACTGCAGTTATGTTTGTCTTCGATCAGGAAGGTAATTCTGTTTTAAAAAATAAAAACAGTCTTGTCTTAAAGTTTGAAGAAAGTGTTTTGCCTGGGGAGAATTTAACGGTTTTGGTGCCTATGGATTCCTATGTTTATGATGCTGAAGAAGAATATTTTGAAATTGAATATTTATACGTAAGTATTATCGAATATAGCGATGGAACCTTTTGGTATGATCCATTCGGACTAAAACGGTTTTAGTCTCTCTGGCAGAAGCTTTTTTAGGAATTGATTTATGGAAAAGGATAATAAATATGTTTTTAATCAGAATATCTCAAATACTCTTGATTCATTAAAAAATCAAAGTCGATTTTACAGAATAGAAACTGAACAAAAATTATGGTTTTATGATTCTTTTTCCCATGGTCTTTATTCAATAAGTAAATCTTTATGGAATCTTGTTGCAGAAAACTGTGATAATGTTTCCAGAATCTTTTCAGAATTGTCTCTGGAAGAGCTTGCAAAAGTTATTGGATTTTTTTCTGTAATTTATAAATGTAAGACAGATTATGTTAATCCGCTTGAGCCTGATAAAAAATGTTCTGTAATGATTAACACTAGTAACCGCTGTAATCTAAATTGTTCCTATTGTTACAGAAATAAAAATGACATCAGTTTGAATAATATTGATACAGTAAAAAATACAATAGATTTTGCAATGAAAAAGTATAAACCGGATGCTTCTGAGTATGTTATTTCTTATTCCATGACATCAGAATCTTCCGTGGATTTAGGTTTATTAAAACAGATAGCAGATGAATATATTAATTATGAAAATTATCAGTTTACTTGTGATGATATTTTTACAGAAAGATTTGATGAGTTTTATAAAAGGCTAAGAAATGATTTATTTCAAAAAATTAAAAAATATAATGTTCAAATAAAATTACCTGAAAAAACAAAAGAATCTGTTGTGGAGTTTTTGAATGCATTGCTGGAATTAAGAAATCTATATGACTTATTGCAGGTAACGGACAGAATGTTTAACGATGATGCTAAATATCAGATTCAGAAACGCGATGTTTGTACAAAGTGGAAACTGTATAGAATTAATAGATGGTGTATTGAAGTAATATATGACTATTTTGTCGAAAAACGACATGTGCCCTATGTTACCTTCTGGTTTATGAGTAACGGGACCTGTGCATCTCCCGAATTTATTGAGTTTATAAAAGCGTGTGATATCAGTCCTTTTTGGATAAGTATAGATGGACCTGAATCCATTCATAATCATAATAGAAGAATGAATGATGGCAAAGGGTCTTATAAAACTGTTGTAAAAAATATCGATGTTTTCAAAAAAAATGGAATCTCACTGAAAGCATCTTCAGTAATCAATTCTTATTTTCCAAGACCGTTAGAAATAATACGACATTTACAGAAATTAGGATTTTCAGAAGCTGCAATGACTCCTGTAAGACCTGGAACAGAAAGTTCCTTTAACATGGATAATATAAATCAGCTTTTAAATGGCTATGATTGTATTTTTGAAGAACTTAAAAGAAATTGTCTTAAAGACGATTTTTC
>JAILQA010000218.1 GCA_024699205.1 Treponema sp.
CGGAAAGACAACCTTCTGTCATCTGCTTTCGCGCTTCTGGGATGTAGACAAGGGAACTGTCACTCTCGAAGGAAAAGACGTACGCGACTACAGCATGGACGACCTTATGAAAAACTTCAGCTTTGTTTTCCAGAATGTTTACCTGTTCCACGATACAATCGCAAACAACATACGTTTTGGTCAGCCGGACGCCCCAATGGAAAAAGTTATAGCAGCCGCTAAAAAGGCCTGCTGCCATGACTTTATCAGTGCACTTCCAGACGGCTACGAAACAGTAATCGGAGAAGGTGGAGCAAGCCTTAGTGGTGGTGAACGCCAGCGTATTTCCATCGCCCGCGCCATCATGAAAGATTCTCCAATCATCATTCTGGACGAAGCAACAGCCAACGTAGACCCTGAAAACGAGCGCGACCTCATACAGGCAATCAAAGAACTTACTCAGGAAAAGACAGTAATTATGATTGCTCACCGGCTTAAGACTGTACGCAATGCAGACCAGATTGTTGTAATAGACAAGGGTCGCATTGCAGAGCAGGGTAAGCATGACGACTTAGTAAAGCTTGGTGGTATTTACGCCCGCTTTATTGACTCGCGTAAAGAAGCTGTAAGCTGGAAGTTGTAATTTACATATTTTTATGGGTTGCAGGCAGAGGAGCTTGCAGCCCTTTTTTTGTTTAAAAAAATGGATTTAAAATCTTAGTCCCGCTTACTATCTGACCGTTGTTCATGTCTTCGGAATAAAGGAGGATACAGCCGGTGTCGTTAGCAGTAGAAAGAATGAGAGAATCCCAGAAGGAAAGACTTTCTTTTATGCTTATATCAATGGCTTTAAGGATGAGAGGAATGGAAATTTGGGTGACGGGGAATTGCTTTGAGAAAAAATCAACATATTCCTTTGCGGCTTCTTTTGTAAGATTGAGTTTTTTAACAGCCGTATTATAAAATTCCTGAAGACTTTGAGTAGAAATTATTCCCCGCTTTTCGATTGCGGCATCATTTAGAATTTGTGAAGCTATTTTTTGTTTTCTCGGGTCTCTTTCATCAACAGAATACACAAGGATATTTGTATCAAAAAATACCTTGCCTTCCTGGGTTTTTGCAGTATTGTTTTTCTTATCTTTCATATAACTCCTCCCTTGTCCATCCTCTTCCATCTGATTTTGGATGATATTTATTATTTAATTGGGTAAGATTGTCATAGAATGAATTCTGTGTTTTTGGTTTAAGCTTTTCCTCAGTTGCTTTTTGTACCATGCCCGAAAGCTTTTCCAAAACCTTAAGCTGCTCTTTATAAACTAGTTTTGGCAGCATTTCCAAAATAGATTTGAGATAGTAAGAAGGAGAAGAATTGGCTGGACCATAAGTTGCCGCAGGTTCATGCAGCTCCAGAACTGTGCCTTCAATATTGTCATAGAGGCCTGGACCAGCAGAAGGCTTGCCTTCTTTAGAATTTAGTTTGTCTTCCAGAATCACATCATAAGGAACCCGGTAAAAGTTCGAAAGTGCAGTCACGATTTTTACCGGTGGGACTGCATCCCCGTTTTCATACTTAATATACATCTGTCTTGAAATATCAAGATAAGATGCCACTGCCGCCTGAGAATAATTATTCTGTTCCCTTAGTTTTCGTAGAGTTTCATTCATAAGAACAGTATACATCATTTTAGTTTAAAGTCAAATAGAATTTACATAAAAAGTTAAATAAAATTTACATAGTTTGAGGTATACCCATCATGTAAATCATTCCGCTGCGGGTAAATTCTTCGATGTTCTGTATATATTGAAATGCATCTTTTTTAGACATTTTGTGGGTTATAATTTCCACAAAGGCATTAATGATTGTTGAAGCTATAAAGTGAACTGTCATTTTGTCGACTTTTTTTGTTGCAATTTTATTCTGAAACATCCAGTTAAAGGTTTGTGCGCAATTTTTTGTGTATAAATCACAGATTTCTTCTTGAAAATATTCGTGGGTACTTCCTGCTGATTTTGTAAGCAGGAGGGTAAAAGTATCAAAATTATCAAAAATATAGTTTAAAAGAGCATTTGTTTGTTTTAATTCTTCTTCAAAATGTTTTTCTGATACA
>JAILQA010000263.1 GCA_024699205.1 Treponema sp.
GTACTGCAATTCTGGATGCAGATATTACAGGTCCTTCTATTCCTGAAAGTTTTGGAGTAGGTGACAAACGTGCAACTGCTCTGGAAAATGAAGATGCCCTCAACCCTGTTATTACTGATTCCGGCATTCAGCTTATGTCAATGAACTTTTTGCTTCAGAATGAAAATGACCCTGTAATCTGGCGTGGACCGGTAATTGCAGGTGCTGTAAAACAGTTCTGGACAGATGTTATTTGGAATGATGTAGATTTTATGTTTGTAGATATGCCTCCTGGAACTGGAGATGTACCTCTTACAGTATTCCAGTCTCTTCCTGTTGACGGTATTATCATTGTTTCTTCTCCTCAGCAGCTGGTACGCGTTATTGTAGAAAAAGCTGTAAATATGGCAAACATGATGAATATTCCAATTTTAGGTTTAGTTGAGAATATGAGTTATGTAAAATGCCCTGATTGCGGAAAAGAAATAACAGTTTTTGGAAAATCAAACATAAATCAGATAGCAGAAAACTTTGGACTTCCTGTTCTTGCAAGGATTCCAATGGAAGAAAAGACAAGTCTTGCTGTTGATGATGGTGAAATTGAAAGTCTTGATATTCCTGAACTGGAAGAAGCAGCAAAGATTATTGAAAATCTTTTAAAATAATCTTTTGAAATAATTTAAACGATACGTTATAATTGTTTCTATGGATAATAACAAAGTAGATGACATTACAGAAAAAAATGTTGAATTAGAGGAAATCACAAAAGAAACTCTAAAAGAAATAAGTCATATACTGGCTACTTCAGACGAGCAGCTGGTATATGATTTCTTAGAATGTATTTTTACACCTACTGAACGTAAAGATATTTCAAACCGCTGGCTTTTAGTAAAAGAAATTGAAAAAGGAACAACTCAGCGTGAAATTGCCAAAAAGTTTGGAATGTCTTTATGCAAAATTACCCGTGGCTCTCGGGAATTAAATAAACCTGACAGTGCTTTTCGCCGGGTTTTGGAATTACAGAAAAAATAAAATAATCCTTCCATCTTTATGAACGATATATTGTATTTTAATAAACCACCTGCTGTCTGGGAGCATTATCTTCCCTTGGGAAACGGCAGACTCGGTGCCATGGTTAAGGCTGCTCCTTGCAATGAAATAATTCAACTTAATGAAGAAGGGATTTGGTCTGGAGGTCCAATTGACCGCATAAATCCTGATTCTTTAAAATATCTTGAAAAAGTTCGCCAGCTTGTAAAAGAGGGAAAGGTTATGGAAGCGCAGGAGCTTGGTCTTCAAACGCTTTCCGGGACTTCTTTTAATGAAAGGGTATACCAGACGGCTGGGGATTTCAAAATTGATTTTTTCTCCACTGCTAATTATGGAATTGAGTGTAAATATCCCTTTAATCATAAAACTTCAAAAAATTGTCTTGATTCATATAGCTCTTCTCTAAATCTTGCGGAGGCTTCTGCAAAGGTCACTTATACAGATGATGAAGGAGTTGAGTTTTGTAGAACAACCTGGATTAGTGCGCCTGATGATATGCTTTTTATGTATGTCAGGGCAAATCAAAAAGGAAAAATCAATTTCAGGGGATATTTAGACCGCGGAATCTGGGTTGATAAAGCTTATGCAAAAGATGGCTTTATCTTTCTCGAGGATTCTCATGGTATTCCCTTTTGTCTGGGAGCAGGCGCAGTTTGTAGCGGCGGTGAATGTTCTACAAGTGGTTTTTGTCTTACTGGCACCAATTGTGATGAAGTTTTGTTTTTTATTGACATACAGGCCTGGAAATGGGATGGAAAAAAGATTTCCAGAGAAGAATATGATAAAGCTGTAAGGAATAACTATTGGTCAGACTTTTGTTATGATAAGCTTTTAAAAATGAGGCAGAGGATTCAAAATAATCAAAAAAAACAAAAGGATGGATTGAGGCATGTTTTTGAAGCAATTTATAGAGAGCATGTAAAAGAATATCAGTCTTATTGGAAGAGAATGGAAGTTCATATTGGCCATGAAAAAAGCGAGGAAATAGAAAGCTTAAAAAACATGGGTAGTGATGGTGAGAAAAATTGTTCGATTCCTGAATTGCTCCAAAATGCATCTGCAGAAAATATTGATCTTATAAACTATTACATAAACTTTGACCGTTATCTTTTAATAAGAGCCAGCAGAAAACCCGGGGTGTTGCCGGCGAATCTGCAGGGACTCTGGAACTGCTCCATGGAACCGCCTTGGGGAAGTAAATACACTGTGAATATAAATACTGAGATGAATTACTGGCCGGTGAATATGTCAAATCTCAGTGAATGTGAAATCCCTTTGTTTAATCTTCTGGAGCGTGCTTATCCAAATGGCTGTGAAGTTGCAAAAAGAATGTATGGCTGCAAAGGCTATGTGATTCATCATAATCTTGATTTTTGGGGAGATTCTGCCCCTCAGGATAACTGGCTGCCTGGAACTTACTGGGTGCTTGGCGCGGCCTGGCTTGCAACTCATATCTGGGAGCATTTTGAATATACGCAAGATAAGGATTTTTTACGTCGTTATTATTATTTAATGCACGAAGCATGCCTGTTTTTTGTTGATTTTTTACAGCCTTGTGATTTGATTGCTCCCGACAGTAAGCCTTATCTGGTCATAAATCCTTCTGTTTCACCGGAAAATTCTTATATTACAAAAGCAGGGCAGGTTGGAGCTTTTTGTGAAGGCTGTGAGATGGATAATATGATTCTGGAGCATGTTTTTACCAGCTGTCTTAAGGCAAAAAAGTTGTGTGAATCTGAATGTCTAGATAAAGTCGGAAATCCTTATAATCAGAAAGATTTTGATGATTTTGATTATGTTTTGAAGCATTTGAAAAAGCCTGGCCTGAATAAAGACGGAAGCCTGATGGAATGGAATAGCGAAGTTGAAGAAGTTGAACCTGGACACAGGCATATCAGTCATTTGTACGGATTATTTCCGGGGCATACTATTGCAGTAAAAAAGGATGCCGATGGAAATGATGAAGTTTTGGTAACTGTGGCTAAAAAGACTTTGGAAAAGCGCTTGAGCCATGGTGGTGGCCATACGGGCTGGAGTCAGGCTTGGATTATCAATTTTTATGCCCAGCTTGGCATGGGAGATGAAGCTCTTTCTGCAATTGTAAAATTGCTTTCTAATTCAACTCTACCTAATCTTTTAGATAATCATCCGCCTTTCCAGATTGATGGAAATTATGGAGCCTATGCGGCAATTATACGGATGCTTGTTCAGAGTGAAATAAGAGATTCTGGCCAAATTGCTGTAAAACTTCTTCCTGCCTTGCCTGCTCAAAAAGAATGGCAGAAGGGGTATGTGCGTGGAGTAGAAATAAAAGGCGGTTATAGTTTGGATTTTGATTGGAAAGATGGAAAAGTACAAAATATAAAGTGTATTCCGGGACCCTTTGCTGATAAAGAGGTAAAAATAATTAAAAATGGATTATAGCTATATTTTAAATACAGCCCTTCCGCAAAAAGAAAAATTGATTGAGTTTGGTTTTTGCAATTCAGGGGATAATCTGCTTCTTAAGAGGGAAATTGCTGGCGGGCAGTTTTATACTTTGGTTCAACTTTCA
>JAILQA010000306.1 GCA_024699205.1 Treponema sp.
CCCGAAAAATACCGCGCCGTCTCGCAAAGACAATCATCAAAATCCACGTATATGTTCATAAAGATATTATATCAGATTATGCGAGAGTTTAAACGGGTATAAAAGAAAGTCCTTTCATTATTTTCTAAACCCGTCCAAATATGCTAGAATGAACGCACAGGAAACAAATATGGTAAAACACATTATTTTATGGACATTAAAAGACATAAGCGATTCAGAAAAAGAATCGGTAAAAATGGGAATTAAAGAAGGGCTCGAAGGTCTTAAAGGAAAAATCCCGGGCCTTATTGATATCAAAGTCAACGCAACAGGCCGCATTGACTCTTCCACAGCGGACCTGATGCTCGACTCAACCTTTGAATCAGAAGAAGCACTCAAGGCATATTCAAAACACCCGTCCCACGTAGCTGTAGCCGATACAAAAGTCCGTCCCTTTACCATAAGCCGCGCCTGCCTTGATTTTGAGATTTAGATGCCTTGATTGTTAAAACCTCTTTCATCGATTAGAATTATTTTATGAAATTCGAAAACGCATATTTTATTACAGGAACAGCCTACGCCGGAAAATCAACAATGGTTAAGCTTCTTTCACAAAAGTACAATGGAATTGCATGCGAAGAAAATTATCATGATGTACTTTTAGATGAACTTGATGCAAAGGAATTTCCATGCCTTACATACACCCGTGACCTGAAGGACTGGCATGATTTTATCCGCCGCTCACCCCAGGAATATAAAGCGTGGATTGATGGTGTTGCCCGTGAATGCGAAATTCTTGAACTCAAACTTTTAGAAGATTTAGTAAAAAAATCACCTGATAAAAAAATCTTTGTAGATACAAACATCTCTCTTGAGACTCTCGAAAAAATCACAGAACACAATCACGTTCTTATAATGCTAACAGATCCGCAGATTTCTGTTCGACGATTTTTTGAACGACCCGATAAAGAAAAACAGTTTTTATATCAGCTGATTATGGAAGAGCCCGACCCGGACGCTGCCTTGGAAAATTACCGCAAGGGACTTGAGCTCATAAACTCACAGGAAAACTACAATCACCTTTTGAACTCAGGCTTTAATGTAATTCTTCGCGACGAGAAGCTTGGAATTAAAGGAACGCTTGAGCTTGCCGCCCAAAAGTTTGGTTTGACTTGTGAAAAATAAAACTAGAGAAGATAAAAAAGAAAACATCAAATAAAATCAAAACTTACAAATCCGGGCATAGATTTGACTGGAATTGAGATTCAGTAAAACTTTGTAAATATCTCACTATTATTTTGTGATTCTTATTTCACTAACCATATCAACATTTACATATCTGATATTCTTTTTGTCTTCAATCTTGATGAAGTTATCTTCTACTGAGAGAACTGTTGCAACATAACCGCCCAATCCTCCTTCGATATAGATAGTCACTTGTTTTCCAATACATTCCGAAAGCATTTTTGGTGCCATAAATTTTTCTCCTTTTCTCATTCTTCTTCTAAACTGTCGACGTCTTCTTCTTTTTCTATGTACCATAGGAAGATAGATGCAGAGGAAGAATACTATTAACAAATAATACGATGACATATTTAAATGATATTTCAAAAAATAAGATTTTTCAACAAGCCATAAACTTTCCCATCTCAACGCGCATGTTGTGTTCTTCCGGGCCCTTGTTTGAGTAACAGTATCTGTCAAAACCTATGGCGCCGGATTTTTTTGCATCCTGCAAGATTGCTTCCATGAGCTTTGTGCCGATTCCGCTTCTTCGGTTGGCTCCATCAAACACGCAGATATTTGCAATTACAAAACGGTTGTTCCATTTTTCAAGAAAGCCTTCCTCGGATGGTTCAATCGAAAGAAACCTGTCCGAAACAATCTCTGCCTGATATTTCTGGCCTTTGTATGTGTTGTAATCGAGTTCTTTTATAATCATGATTAAAGTATATTCTCTTATGCCATTTTTAACTACGTTATTCCTATCGCTTGACCGGAAGATAAAATAATGAAAAAAATCAATCTTGACTTTTCGGTTAAATAGATTAAGATGTGCATATTTAAGAAGTTATAAAAAATGTAATTTTTTTATAGTTATCATAAAAATACTAATTCAGGAGCTGTTATTATGGAAAATCAGATATCAGAAAACGAAAAGGTAAACGAGTCTGAACCTAAAACACAGTACGCTGACATGGCGGTAAAATTCAAACTTTTGTTCATCGTAAGTATCATTTCGGTTGCCATACATATTATTATTTCCGGACTAATGGCAGGCATATTTTTGACAACAGAGACAGCAAGTCTTGTCACATCCATTCTTTATGTTACACTCAAAATGACGGCAGATGTGATTATTTGCGTAATCCTGTTCAAGCTTTCTAGACATAATGATGGTTATAAAACAGCAGGAATCTTATACCTTATCTATTCTGTTTTATGGAATCTGATTCCTCTATTTTCATCTCTGAACAATATTTTCCAAAACAACAACACATGGGGTAATCGTTCTACGATTTTCATAACTTTGACAGCGATATTCAATCTTCTGTATGCTTTAAAACTCTCTGATGTAATGATATCGGTATTTGAACCTGTAAGCCTTGCAATAAAAGTTGATTGGACGGATTTCCGCCAATGGAACAAAAATGTCTTTATCGCTACTCTGATATGTACTCCTATCTCTGTCATCCCGTGGATAGGATACGCAGCTTTAGTAGCAAGCGGTATAATATCCGCTGCAGGATGCATAATTTTTATCTGGCGATTTACTATTATTTTCAAATCATACAAAAAGATGCAGGAATTCTCCCTCTCATAATTAATAATGAGATACTTATCCTCCTTCCCATTTTAGCGATGACATATACAAAGTCGTGTGATATAGTACTAGTATGAAAAAAGATTTTTTATCACTGCTTTTAATTTTGATTTGTTTTTTTATGTTCAGTTGTGCGAGTCCGTTTTTGGGAACAGATGAAAAAATTGAGTTTAACGGGAAAACTTATACATGCACTTTTTATGATAATTTTGATGGAACGCAGCTTGATTCACAAAGATGGGAACGCTGCCCGGAATATGCGCGGCAAAAAGGGTTTTGGAAAAATGATTGTTCTTATGTAGAAGGCGGAAATCTTGTTATTGCTGCTAAAACAGAAAATTCAAAGCTCTGTGCGGGGGCTGTGCGTACAAGGAAAAAGTTTTCACAGAATAAAGGACTTTATCAGATCCGTTTTAAAATAGACAGAAAAACTGAAGGTCTCTGGTATGCTTTCTGGCTCATGAGTGACAATGTATCAAAAATCGGAAACGGAGCTGTAGATGGCGGCGAAATTGATATTTTTGAAGTTGTGCCGAATGATAAAAATCGTGATCCAGGGCAAAGAAATTATCTGAACT
>JAILQA010000328.1 GCA_024699205.1 Treponema sp.
CATCACAATTTTTCATAGTTTTTCATACCATACAATAATTTTAACATACAAAATTTTGTATCGCAAATAATTTTTATTTATTCTATCTGGCAACAGCATTAACATCCGCGAATTGGCTTTTCTGCCCCATGATTTATAAGAAGTTCAACGATTTCCCTATTATTTTTGTAAGCCGCAATCATTATTGCTGTAACAGAATCTTTTGCACGGGCATTAACATCTGCTCCATGTTCAATCAAAAGTTCAGCAATTTCTTTATCACCAAAAATAGAAACAATCATTAAAGCAGTCAAACTGTCATTATCTACTGCATTAACAGCTGCGCCATGCTCGACTAGAATCTTTAAAATCTCTCTTCCTCTTTTTGGAGCTGCAACATTTAATTCATACAGCATCTCTTTGACCAATTCATTATCAATCACTTCTTTATTTTCAAACTGTTCTCCCTTTTTCTGGATACCTTCCTCTATTGCATACAATAAAGCAGTTCTTCCATCTTTATCAGCGATATTCAAGTTCGCACCATGATTTACAAGAAGTTCTACAACATCTTTTTTGACCATTCCTACTGCATAAATCAGAGCAGTTTTCCCCCTCTCATCAACAGCATTAATATCTACCCCTTTATTTATCAGTAATTCAACAATCTTTTTATAGCCGTGCCTGGCAGCTTCCATCAAAATAGTCATTCCACCTTCTCCAAGGATATTATAATCAGCTCCATGTTCTATAAGCACTTCTGCAACATCCTCTGAATTAGAATCAAAAGCATACTGCAAAATAGATAAACCATTTGGAAGTTTTGCATTTACGTTTGAACCATGCTTTATAAGATACTCAGCCATCTTTTTGTCACCCAAAGAAACTGTAAACCTCATAAGAGAGTATTCATGGTCACCAAGTACATCTATTTCTGGCAGCTGCGCAATAAGCATATCTCTTTCTTCGTCATCACTTGAAAAAACACGCACTATAAAATCTTGCCACTCAGTCATCTTTTTATCCTCTTTCTCTGATTTACATTCTTTTTCCATAAACACCTCCATCTACTGTTTATTTATTGCACAAAGCAAATCATAAAGATTTCTATTCAAATCCCAGTCAGAAGGATTTTGTGACCAGTCACTAAGATGTAAGCCAAAGTTTTGTTCATGATAAACATGATAGTTATAACCACAGGTATACTGTCTAAATACATCAGCGCAATCAGAAAGATATCTGTCAACTCCGCAGTTATATTCAAAACAAAGATGAAAGCAGCCAAACTCACCAATAAAGAGCGGTTTATTCTGCTGAGCCGGATAAGTATTCCAGGAATTAATTATGCTTTTTATAGATTCCTTATTAAAAGTTTCTGCTCTTTCCACATATTCAATATCAAAGCCGTAAGAACCTGTTGAATAAGTCATATTTTCAAATCTAATGCTAACAACCATTCTATAACTGAGTTCATCTTCAAGAGGAACCAGAGTATTTGTTGGAGCAGTCACCCAGGTATGTGCTTGAGTTCCGGAAACTTTTATAAATCCGTTAGAACCTTCTTTAGCATAAGTCATAGTTCCCTGATGATTATTTTCGCCGCCAAAGTTCCATACAGCAACCTGTTCCGGTGTATCAAAATTGTAATAATAGATTTCTTCCTCTCTTCCATTTGGATAAACCCTATATAATCGAACATTATCAATACAGATGCTGCCTTCCTTTCCTGTTATTCCAGATTTAACCACTACACGACCGGCGTTTCCTAAAGCTGAATCCCAAATGAAAAAACTATAAGAATAGTCTGTCCAGGAAGATTTAATATAATCAGGCCATTCTGTAAAAGCTGTTACGTATTCACCTCCCCATTTTGGTTCACCAACTGTTTCAACGCGCGGATATGATTCTCTTGTATTTTTAAAGTTGTCCCAATCAGCCCCTTGATGAGTAAAATTGAATATGTCATAAAAATGTCCCTGGAAAATAAGATTATCGTCTGTAACTTGTGGAAAACAGTAAACTGGATCTGGCTCGCAATAATATCCATTATCACCGCGAATACCAGTAATTCGTTCTGCAAAGATTATATGATTTGCATCTACCAGACGGATTTCATCAATACATTTTTGAGCAAGACGAGACCAAGCCTTAACAGAAGTTCTTGCGTTAGTATCAAAAGGCACCTGTGGTTCATTCACAAGGTCATAACCAAGAATTACAGGACAATCCTTATAATATGAAGCGATTTTTCCCCAAAGCTTTGCCAGTCTCTGCTGATTTTCTACATTCTTGAATAAAGCAAGTCCTTCTCCGCCAGACTGATAGCCGCCCTGAGGAGTTTGCATATCAAGAATCAGATGCATACCGTATTTTTGTGCCCATTCAATATTGGAATCAATCCAATCAAAGACTTCTGAATTGTAAACATAAGGATTTTCGTTAGTTTCAAACATTTTGTAGGTGAGATAGAAGCGCACTGTGTTAAAGCCCATTTCTGAAAGCTCTTTGTAACTCGCTTGGGAATGATGATTATAAGGGATTTCTGAACGCTCACCAAAAGCATCGTTTCCTAATCCCATACTTCTGATGTAATAAATTGAATTATCCGGATTATAAAGATTTGTACCGTTCACTCTGATAAACAAAACTTCATCGGTAGATTCATTTTTCCCGTTTTCTTCTTCACTTCCAGAATCAGTAGGATTGCTATCATCAGGATTGCAATTATCAGGATTACTATCATCAGTTTTTGCAGGATCAGAAAGAGTATAATAATAATTATAAGTACAGCCTCCCAGACAAAGCGTAACAATAATAAGCCCCACAAAGAAAAGCCCGATTCCAGCCAAAAGCAAAGCATTTTTTCTTGCAACATTTTTTAATTCATTTTTCATAAACACATCTCCTCTTCTATTCATCATATTTTTTCTAAAAATCCTAATTATCAAAAGCTTAGGAATTTTCCAATTCATCTTCATCTGGCAAATTAAAAATTTTACTTATAACAGTAAAAATCCCGGCATAAATAAAAATAGACGGGAGAAATATCATTTCCAATATGCTAAAGATTTTCATATCATCATCATTTCCTTGTATTTTATGCGTAATTACTCCGTAAAAAGTTTTGACAGTATCATAAACAGCAAGAACAAAACAAACAAAAAGATAAATCAAAATGATTTTACAAATGATATGAAAAACAGCCATAAACAACCTCCAAAAAACTATTTTCTCTACACATCTACTATGAAAGCAAAACAGAAAAATTGACACTTTTTTTTGGGGAAATGCCCATATAATAAAAACTACAAAAACAACTCTATGAATAAGAAGGAGTGTCTATGATTACAATTGAAAGCGTACTTTCCAAAAAGAACATCAAACAAGCCTTGAACAAGCTAAAATTACAGAATGATGATTTTGATTCAGGGATTCAGAATTGGATGAATAATCAGCAGAGGATAATTGATTCGATTTTAACTGAAACTTACGAACCTAACATAATCACCGAATATGAAATTGTAAGCGGAAAAGGAAAAAAGAGAACTGTAACAAGTCTGGATTATTTCGACAAAATAATCACCCGTCTCCTAATGCAGAAACTGAATGATTTTTATAATCCTCGTTTTCTTGCCCAAAGTTACGCATATCAAAGCAACAAAGGCATTCAGACAGCTGCAGAAAAAGCCCGTGAATATATAGAGGCAGGAAACGAAATAACCGTAGAAATTGACATAAAAAGTTTTTTTGATGAAATATCTATTGAATTGCTGCTGGAAAAACTTGAAAAAGAAACAAAAGATAAAAAGGTTCTTAATCTTCTAAAAAAATACCTTTACTGCTCTGTAATGCGAGATGGAAAAATTACGAAGAAAACAAAGGGCATAGTCCAGGGAGCCGCCATAAGTCCTGTTCTCAGCAATATTTATCTTAATGATTTTGATTTATTTTTGGAAGAAAACCAATACAAATGGCTGCGCTTTGCAGACAATATAAATGTTTATGTAAATAATCTTGAAGAAGCAGAAATCATTTTTGAACAACTTCGGGATAAACTTGAAAAAGATTTTCACCTTTTGATAAATGAGCAAAAAAGCGGAATCTTTAATGTATTCCAAAAAACACTACTTGGATGCGAGTTTCATAAAAAAGGCAATTCCGTGATTATGAATAAACACATATATCAAAAACAAAATGTTTATGCAGAATGGCATCCAAGTGTAGTTAAAAAAGTAAACGAAGAATATCATATTCTTAAAGATGGAGTATTAAATAAAAAGGATTTTTCACTCCTATTTGAAAATGCAGAAGAAAAACATCATATTCCGGTAGAAGCCACTGAACAAATTAATATTTACAACGAAATCATTTTATCGGGGAAAGTATTACAAACTTTGTTTACAGAAAAAATCCGTCTTTGTATTTTTGATAAATATGGCAATTTGATAGGAACTTTTATCCCAGAAAGTTACTACAGAGATTCTAAAACTATTTTATTCCAGTGCATCGAATACACAGATACACTAAAACGCCTTAAGACTGCAAAAAATCTTGAAATCTCCGCCCTTCACAACATAAGGGCGAATCTTCGATATTACAAAAAACAGAATAAAGATTTAGAAATCTACATAAGTGAATTATCGCTTGAAATAGAAAAGATAAAAGCTTGCAAAACCGTAGATCAGATTCTGCTTATAGAAGGGCGTTGCCGAAAGGATTATTACGAAGCCTTTAACACAATACTCCAAAAACCTGACTTCTATTTTGAAAAACGCACCAAGCAACCGCCAAAAGACTGCATAAACGCCCTTATCAGTTTTGGAAACACCCTTTTGTATAACCGCGTTCAGCAAATAATCTGGAAAACATCTTTAGATTCACGAATTGGAATATTACATGCCGCAAATCGCCGTCATTACAGTCTTAATCTTGATTTTGCCGATTTATTCAAACCCATTATTGTAGATCGCGTGATATTCTCGTTAATTAACAAAGGCCAGTTGCAAAAAAATATGTTCGTAAAACATACTGAAGATTCTATTTATCTTTCTGATGAAGGTAAAAAACTATTTATTCAAAGCTTTGAAGAAAAACTCAAAGGCCACATTACAGTAAAACAAAAGAATCTTACATACCAGCAGTTAATGGAAAACGAGATTTACGCATATCTTAATCACCTTTTAAAAGATGAAGAATACAAGCCTTATAAATATTATTAAATGATTCAAGGAGCTTTTATGTTTGTAATTTTATCCTATGATATAAATCAAAAACGTGTTAGTAAAGTTCTTAAAGTTTGCAGAAAATATCTGGTTCATATTCATAAATCAGTTTTTGAAGGAAATATTACAGAATCAAAATTGAAATCCCTTAAAAATGAATTAAAAAAGATAATACGTACAGATGAAGATTCTGTTTGCATTTACTCAACGCCCTTTGCCCAAGTAGTTTTTAAGGAACAGATAGGAGTAACAGATGATAATTCAAACATAATTTGAAAAAAAATTGACAAAGCCACCCATCTGTCTTATGATTTTAGTATGAGAAAAAAGTCGGTCGATGTCTGCCGTCTTTTTTCCTTACTTTGAAAAATCTGTGTAACTTTATAACATATAAAGAATTACGCAATTTTTGATATTTTGAGGTTGACCGACTTTTTAACCCAATTTTTACAGATTTTTCCAAAAAACTGCTGAAAATTGTCATAAAATGCCGCAAAACCTCTAAAAAAAGGCAAAAATGCCTTGTGTACCGTACCTATAAGGAATTAAGACCGATCGTTTTAAAAAATTCTCTGAACTTCTTCCCTAGTGTACCGTACCTATAAGGAATTAAGACTTGTTTTCAGCCTGGATTTTTTCAATGCCATTTGGGTGTACCGTACCTATAAGGAATTAAGACTTTGGATACATTGCAAGTAACGTACTCCATCTATCACACATGAATTTTGTATACCGTACCTATGAGGAATTAAGACAAGACGCTCTCGCTCATTTTTAATCGAGCTTTTATATGCATATACCGTACCTATGAGGAATTAAGACGAGCATTATCGCTATACGGCCGGTACGTTTAGTTTCCCACGTATACCGTACCTATAAGGAATCTTTTTCAATCTTTATTTCGTCGGGTTCGTCCCGGCATTTTTTTTCTCAAACCCAAAACACAATTTCTCCCATCTCTTTTTTTATTAACAAATATTTATATTTTTTTTCACCGAAAATGGTCCGAAATCTTCAGTTTTTTTCTAATAATAGGTAGGAGGAAAAAATGCAGATTAAAATTGAAGAAAAGGGA
>JAILQA010000345.1 GCA_024699205.1 Treponema sp.
AAAAAGCTTAGACTCAAAGCCTGAGATAGCATTTGCAAAACCAATTTTTATAACTACCTACATTAACACTGCAAATCATTTTATTTTACGAAAACTAGACGACGAGTTTATAAATTATCTGTATAATGTAAATAGAAGGGATTGGGCAGAATACATAAAACGACGAAAGTCCATCAATGAAGACTACACAAAGGATTTAATAGAATGGCGATAAATAATTTTGATTATAAATCACTTCCTGTATACGCACAAAAACAAAAGATTTTAGACTGTCTGGAAAAAAATCAGGTTGTTATTGTTGAAAGTCCAACTGGTTCGGGAAAAACAACTCAGATTCCTGTAATTTTATATGAAGCAGGATACGCAACTAACGGTATAATAGCAGTTACACAGCCAAGAAGAATTGCCGCTCTTTCTGTAAGTGAGTTCATTGCAAAACAAATGGACACACCTTATCCGGGCTTAGTCGGTTATAAAATGCGCTTTGAAGACAATACAAACCAGGATACACGTATTAAAATTATGACCGATGGCATTCTGCTGCAGGAAATGAAGCTTGATCCCTGGCTCAGTAAATACAGCGTAATTATGGTTGATGAAGCCCACGAACGCAGTTTGAATATAGATTTTGTACTGGGACTTTTGAAACGGGTTCTTAAAGAACGCTCAGATTTTCATGTAATTGTTTCTTCTGCGACCATGAACACACAGGCCTTTTCGGAATATTTTGACAATGCCCCTATTGTTTCAATAGACACAGTAACTTATCCGGTAACTGTAATTTACGATCCTATTCAGGGGGGAGCTACAACTTCTACAGAAGCAGGCTGTGATGAACTTCTTAGAAAAATTACAAATACAGTTGGACGTGTTCTTGATAATGATGCTGGTGACGAAAACGCTGGAGGAATATTAATTTTTCTCCCTGGTGAAAAAATTATCAAGGATTGCGTTGAAAAATTGTACTATTCCCCTTATGGAAAAGAACTCTTCATTCTGCCTCTTTATGGAAGACTTTCAAAAGATGAACAGGAAAGAGTTTTTACACCAGCCCCGGCAGGAAAGAAAAAAGTTGTCGTTTCTACAAATATAGCAGAAACCTCGGTAACCATAAGCGACATCACAACAGTAATTGATTCCGGACTTGCTAAATTAAACTTTTACAGTCCAAGAACCTTTACTTCCAGTCTTGTAGAAACTGTAGTCTCAAAAGCCTCCTGTAATCAGCGCAAGGGACGTGCGGGAAGAACAAGACCAGGAACCTGCTACAGACTTTATTCCCGACGTGATTTTGAAAGCCGCGAATTGTACACAAAAGAGGAAATATATAGAACAGATTTAAGTGAAGTAGTTCTTAGAATGGCAGAACTTGGAATTACAGATTTTTATGATTTTGATTTTATTGCACCACCAGGACGAGAAGGAATTATAGGTGCGGTTGATACCTTAAACATGCTTGGCGCACTTGATAAAGACAATACGCTTTCTGAAATCGGAAAAATAATGGTAAGATTCCCGCTTGAACCTAGAATAAGCCGAATCATTGTTGAATCCGTAATGCGCTTCCCTGATGTAATCGATAAAGTTCTGATTGCCTGCTCTTTTCTGTCAGCCTATTCACCTTTTATTCTTCCTCCAAATCAGGAAATGGAAGCAAGAAAAGCTCATCACCGCTTTAGAGATATGCAGGGCGATTTTGGAACTTATCTCAATCTTTACCGGGCCTTTATGCAGACAGATAACCGCGAAAAGTTCTGCAAAAAAAATTATCTTGATGAAAGAGTAATGCTGGAAATTGTAAACATAAGATATCAGCTTGGTGAAATTGTCGGAGAATCTTTAAAGATGCCGATTATTGAAAATGCTGGCTCCATGACTGATTATTTATGCTGTATTGCAGCCGGTATGATTCAATTTGTATGTATTAGAACAGGCAGAGAAAATTACAGAAGTCTTACGGCAGACCACATCTGTATTCATCCGGGAAGTGTAATGTTCAAGCAGGATCCTGTTTTTATTGTAGCAGGTGAAATTGTAAGGACAAGTCGCATTTTCGCGATGAGCGTTTCTCCCCTAACCCGTCCAATGCTCGATACAATTAATCCAGAGCTTTACGAACGGCTCGTGGCTTGTAAAAAATCAAAGACTTTTGAATCATCTGTAGATACTTTAAAAATGCCAGAAGCTAAAAAACAGGCTACCAAAAAAAATAAAAAACTCCAGGAAAATGCAAACATCGATGTTGAAAATGCTTTTTCACTCGGTGATTTTATTTTTGAAACTAAAAAAATCAAGGGCAAGAAAACTGCAATTCTTCCTATAGAAAATCTAAAATATGCCCTTGCACAGAAAAAGGATAAAAATAAACTTGCTGCCTGTGCAAATCTGCGCGGAAAAATCATTACAAAAGATTTCGGGCTTCTCATGGAAGGCGAAAAAATGGATTTAATTATCAAAACCGTTAAAAACCTTGATCTTTCGCCGCTATCAGAGAAAAATTGGAACCGCAAGATGAACGCAAACATAAACGATTCTCTTGAAAAAGAAAAAATAATTGATTCGCTTGACTGGATTTTACATACTGCAATTGCCAAACAAAAAAACAAGGAATACGGCTTTATCTCTTTATTTACGGACGGAAAAGGAAACTACTGGTACAAGGTTTCCCTTGGTTTGATTACAGCTTTGACAGAAAGTCATTCAAGTCTTGAAACTTTGATTGAAGAAGCTGTAGAGTTCAGCTATGAAGAAAAAGAAAAAATAAATCAGGCCTTAAGGCTTGTAAATACACTTTACGAGGAAGATTAGTTTATAATTGTTTTCAGGGGATAAGAGATGTTTACAAAAAATACATGCTTAGTTCATCACTGCAGAAATATTGCTCTGTCGACTTTTGATGAAGATGGAAATCTTACGGAAGAAAAGTCTTATTGTCTTGACCACATTCCGGATCCAGGAAAGGCTAAAGATGATATATACAAATACATCGCTACCCACGACAAAATCATTGGTCTCACTGCCTGCGGTCTTATTTTTACAGACATCGATTTAACCAACAAAAAGTTTTTCGGCTGTAATTTTTATCACTGCACTTTTATGAACATTCATTCCGAGAACGTCCTTTTGAAAATGTGCATTTTTGATTTTGCTGTTTTTAATGACTGCAATTTCATCAAAAACAAAACAACTTTTTCTTCTTTTTCCGGCTGTACTTTTACTCACACACTTTTTACCTCCAGCGATATGGTTCAAAATAATTTCAACGGTATTCAGGCGGTTCAGTCTTCTTTTGATAATTCGGATTTATTTAATTCAAGATTCATTAACGCAACTTTGATTGATACTTCCTTTAGAAACTGCAATATAAAAAAGACGCTCTTTTATGAATCAAAACGCACTAATGTTTCGTTTAAAATGTCAAATCTTAAAGAAGCAGAGTTCTTTAAGGAAGGAAGTGAACTTGCAACTGGTATTGAGCAGGAAATTGACTTTGGCAATACAGAAAGCGAAAACAGCGGGGAGGAAGAATGAAGATTTACAGCCATTTGCATTTATCAGGATTTTCTAACTGCTATATTGTCGTTAACGAAAAAGCTAAGGAAGCAATTATTATTGATCCGGGTGAGGTAACCGAAAGTATTATTTCTCAAATTGAAGATAATCATCTCAAGCTTTCTTCTGTACTTATTACCCACAATCATTCAAGCCATGTTGCAGGGCTTAACACTTTGCGAAAAATATATTCTCCAAAAATCTATGCAGCAGACTGGGAAATTGCAGGAAACGACACTTCGGTAATTACTGGTGATGGAAAGATTACCGCAGCAAAAATGATTGTTCATTATATGTCGGTTCCAGGTCATACTTCTGATTCGGTTGTATATGGAATTGGAAATGTACTTTTTACAGGTGACGTTCTTTTTGCAGGCTCAATGGGAAGTACAAACTCCAGTTATTCGGAGTTTATTCTGCGTTCCACAATTGAAGATAAGATTTTTTCACAACAGGAAGCTACAATTTTAATGCCGGGCCATGGACCTCCAACAACTCTGCTTGCTGCAAAAACCTTCAACACTGATTTGTAAATTACAGGCAAATAAAAAACTATCGGTTTATCAGGGCAATGTTTCCGGCAATTATTCCGTAATGCTCAAAAACATAATCATTAAGAATTATTGCGGCATCCTCAAGTCCGCGGGCATTTGTACGAATAATATAATCTGCTAAATCAGGTGTATACTTTTGCACTGTTCCCCATTTTGCATGATCTACATAATATTTTACTATGTAATTTAATCCCTGCTGCATCATATAAGCCATAAACTCGTTGGTCATAAGATAATCATCATCGGTATCATAACCTAAAGAAGTCTGGGAATTAAAATAATCAATCAAAAAGTCGCGGCTGTCAGGGTCCATTGTATAATAAACTGCGGCGACAAAGTTTCTGAAATCTTCATCAAGGAAAAAAAGAGTATGCCAGCCTTCGTGGGCCAGTAACTGTGTGCGCAGATAAGGAAGCGATTCCTGTGATATAGAAACTAAAGCTCCCCTGCCCGCCTTCATTTTATTTTCTTCCTGAACCAATAAGCCGTTCTTGACAAGGATTTTACGCAGAACTTCTTCTTCGGGATTTAATTGGATTCCAGCTGAATCGGCGGCATTGAAAAAGTCTGCCATAGATTCAGGGCGATAATCGTGAGCATTATAGCCATGTTTACCATACAGCTGTTCATTTGTGAGAATCTTTCCTTTGAAACCTTTTTTTTCTACAAAATAGGCCATTCTGGTAAAAAAGGCAGCCTGAACATCATAATTTTTTGTATCAAAGAAAAGAATACCCGGGAATCTGTCCCATTCAAAAACTTCATAATTCTGGATACGCCAGTTTTGCTGAGGATATTTTAAAATTAAACCAGGATCGGTACGAATAGGAGTGTAAACCTCACTTTCTTCTGTAAGCTGAGGCTTAGACTGCATTATAAAACTTTTGAGAAGTTCTTTATTTTCTACAATATCAATAAGAACAAAAGGCGTTTTCAAGGCTGCCGATGGAATCACAAGGGAATCTGCATTAATAACATTTTTTGCATAAATCTGTTCACCGCCAGCATTAAACTTTACAGATTTAGGGGACTCCAAAGTAGATTTTAATTCAGGCGCATCAGAAAAAGTCAGGATGATTTCGGGCATGATTTTTCCGGAAACATTTTGAACAGGGAAAACTTCGGCTGCACTGGAAAAATCTACGGAAGAATAACTTGTGTCTATCACACCACCATTAGCTGAAAATCCGAAAAAAGGAACTTCGGTAGAACGATCAAAACCAAGTAAGGCAGGAGCAAGACATATATTTTTAATGCTGCATTCAGAATCCGAATAGATAAAAAAGCCTTTTATATTCTGGCGGTTATTTTTATCTTTTGGAAAGGCAAGGGAAATATCAACTTCATCATTTTCTGCTATAGAAAGCAGTTTTTTTACATCTGCCATAACATTGATTTTTGTGTTTTCAAACTGTTTT
>JAILQA010000388.1 GCA_024699205.1 Treponema sp.
CCAATTTTAAAAAAGGCATCTGGTGCGCCCAAATCTTTTATAAACAAAAAACTGAATCCACGTAATTCTTCCAGGTTACTAAGAAATTTGTAAGCGGCAATAAAAAATGGAATCTGAATTGCAAGACTTATTGAAGAGCGCAATGCCATCATCGGATGATAATTGTTCTGACGGTAGAAAGTCGTAAGAATCATGTATTGTTCATCACCCTTAAAAGCTTTCTTAATTCTGTCAATTCCTGGTTTTAGTTTTGCCTGTATCTGCCTTTCTTTTTCCTGCCATTGTTCCGCAATTATATAGAGGGGAAGGCATAAAAAAGATACACCAAAACTTACAATAAAAAGTGCATATCCCGAATTTTTAAAAACTTTCCAGCCTACAAAATAAATCAGTTCAACAAGCTGATAAAGCGGATAAATAATAATTGAATATAAAAAATCAAGCATTGTAACCTCAATAAAATTATATATTTATAAAAAAATTATCATTTGTTTTTTTCTGGTATAAATACAGACCAGTTTTCGTTATTAAAAATATCATCATGTACTGTAAGCCATTCATCATCACGGACAGTATATTGTCTGTCATCTCTGGTCCTTAGACTTTGCATTGGTGCAGTTGATATTTTTATATAATCATCTTTATTCGTAATATTTATAGGATTTTTTGTAAACGGATTAAGAGGATTTTGAACAATATCTTTTAGAGCGAGAGAAGGTGTATCTGCATTTGTCATAAAAGTATTGTCTATTTTAAAATCATCTTTAGAATTAAAGTCTTTAACCAAAAGAACTGCCTGCAATTCTTCTTTCATTTTTGAAAATCCCTGATTATTTTCGAATAAACCGGAATCAGTCGGGTTTCCGTGGTCAGAAACAATTATTATTCGTGTATTATCGTAACAATCATTTTGTTTAAGATATTCAATGAATTCTCCAATTCTAAGAAGCATGGCTGTATTTATATGATAAGTCGAATTGTTTTCAAATTTTCCCCAGCCGGAATTAGTTACATTTTCAACGGGAACAAAATCAGGAGCCTGAAGAACGCCTGGTGAATGAGTAAGTTCATTATCAAAAATTAAGAATGTATTGTTTTCTGCGTCAAAATCAGTCAGTTCAGGAAGATAATCTAAAGGTGCATAGGTATCAATAAGATATGCTTCGTCTTTAAAGGGATTTCCAAGCAGTCTGTAACCGCATCCATAAACAATTACCCTGAAAGCTGGATTTACCAATTTAAAGAGACTGAAAAAAAGCATGTTTCGTTTAATTAAAAACGAAGTCTGTGCTTTTGGTTTTATTCCGTGTTCATTGTACCAGAAATTACTGTATGCGCCCTGAGTTTTTACACGTTTTAGCTCAGGAAGATTACTGTAAATTTGTTCAACAGGCTGCATATTATAGTTTTCGTAAGGCATATTTGTTATTGTAACATCAAAACCAGCCTGGGTAAAAAGTGTCGGCATAACAAGAAGACTTTGATTGTGTTTTTCGCGAATTGTAAAATCAGTTCTTTTATTTGCTTCCCAAGGAGTGTAATCATAACCGCCAAAAAGACCTGGTGCACCAAGTGTTGTATAATAAGACATTGAAACTGTATTTGGATAATATGTAAAGCCTTCGTATGTTTCTTTTAGTTCTGGAATCTCTGAAAATATATAAGGAAAAATTCCGCTTACAGAACGGTCTTCCATAAAAACAATTACATTTTTTTCTGTCTTTGATAAATGAAATTGAGGTTCCAGTTTTGTAATCTGTTCCGGCGGTGTGGTTTCCTTAAAGTTTTTGTTTATGTGAATAATATTAATTACTGCAGTTACTGTAAGACCAAGTAAGAGTATTGAAGAAATATATAATGGGATAATTGTTTTTTTCCTTATGAGGATAATTAAAAGAATAATTATGCTTATTGTAAGAAGAATAATAAGAATCATTTTTGGAGTAGAAAGCATAAAGCTTTGGGCTTCGTCCATCAGGGAAAAATCAATATTCATAAGTCCGTAATTGCCCGAAAAAGCAAAACAATTTAAAATCCCTGTAAAAGCAAAGAAAAGTCCCAAGAAACACAAAATATCCTTAATTTTATTGGGAAAAAGTGCATACAAACAGCATGGCCAGAAAATAAAAAGACCTAAAGCTTGTGTAAAAGCATTGAATAGGAATGGTAAAGGAGTAGTGTAAGAATCAATGTAAAAATAATCAGAAGAAGATGAGTCGATTATTGTTGCAGGAATTGTTAATCCGGCAGTTACCGCAAGAATTACTGAAGAAATAACGAATAATACGAGCCTTAATTTTTTATTTTCATCTAATTTAAAAAGACATTTTGAAATGAACCAGTTTATTGCCTTTATTATAAATGGAATAAAAATGACGAAAATTGTAACAGATAAAAATGCCGTAATATAAAGTTTGTTTCTTGTTGTAAAACTCCATCCACTTGCTACAATAAAGAAAATGCAGAAAAGAATATAAAGAACTTTTAATGGATTTTTGAATTTATAAAAAACATTTTTTACAAGAGAAAGAACATTGTTCATTGTCCAGTAAAGTACAAGTCCGCTAGGTGAATTATAAAGAAGAACAAGAAAAACTGCAGCAGTAATATAAATCTGTAATTTTTCTTTGAGTGCATGTCCTTTAGAATAAATTGTACCTGAAATACAGTTTATTAAAGTCATTGCAATTGGAAGAATGTTTATGGAAAAATTTCCGATTTTGAAGAAGGCATCGGGTGAACCCATATCTTTAATAAAAAGAAAAGAATAACCTTTGAGAGCATCTACGTGGGATAAAAAAGAATACGCAGCAATAAAAAAAGGAATCTGAATCAGCAGACTGAACGACGAACGTAAGGCCATCATTGGATGATAATGATTCTGACGGTAAAAGGTAGTAAGAATCATATACTGCTCGTCTTTTTTAAAGGCTTTTTTTATGCGGTCTACGCCGGGCTTAAGTTTAAGCTGGATTTTGCGTTCCTGCTCCTGCCATTGCTCGGCAACAATATATAAAGGAAGACAGCATAAGGTAACAACAAAACTTAAGCCTATAACTGCCAGACCCTGATTCGAAATTTTAGTGAAAAAGTTGAAAAAAAGTTCAAGAATAGTTTTTAAGGGCGCAATTATGATATTTGATAAAAAAGTTAAAAACATATCGATATAATAATAGTAGATTTAAGCCAAAGTTACAAGTTTTTGAGGGTTTTTATGTGGGGCCCGGTTTTGCGGATAATAAAAGGATTAATCCAGAAAAGAATGATTAGGAATTTTGCAATCCCTATACCCATTCTGGTGCTCAAGGCTTTTGTAGCATTCGTTTTGCGCAGGAATTTTATTCTGGAAAATTCGTAATTGATGCGGCTAAAGCTTGCCTTGCGGTAAATAGTCATTCCCTGACCCACAGAGCCCCCGCAAAGATGAATAATTTCCGGCCCCTTAATAATATGCCGCTCCAAGCCTGCCTGAGCCATTTTGTATTGAAGGAAAGTATCTTCATAATAAAGGAAAAAATCCCGGTCAAAGCGGGCATATTCATTATTTTTTACAAAAAGGTCTGCCCCGGTTATAAAATCAAGGGGACCATATTCTTCTTTTGCAAAATGATTACGGTGCATGTTTTTAAAGTGGAGGATTGTACCAAGGGTTAGGTAAATGTTCCCCAGATTAAGCTTAACCAAGTCCAAAAGCTCACTTTTTAAGGACGGAAAGCTCCCGCCGCTATGAATAATTCTTTTTTGAGAGTCCAGCAGCAGGCTACCAATTGCCCCAAGCTTGCCGTCATCATGCTCTTCAAAATAATCAAAAAAGATTTTTGCCGCATTGTTCAAAAGAATAGTGTCGCTGTTTAAGTAAAAAATATATTTGCCGGTGGCAAGATCCAGAGCCTTGTTGTTAGCCGCTCCAAAGCCAAGATTTTGACCGTTTGCAATTACCTGTACCTGAGGAAATTCTTTAGCCAGCATCTGCAGGGAGCCGTCTGTGGAGCCATTGTCTGAGACAATAATTTCGTATTCCAGCTCCTGAGTCTGCTCAATAACAGACTTAAGGCAGTCGCGGAGAAAGTCTTTGGTGTTGTAATTTACGATTATGATGGAAAGTTGCATTTATATATTTATTAACCCCAACTGTATAAAAGCCAAAGATAACATTCTAAAAAAATCATAATAACCTTTTGTGG
>JAILQA010000398.1 GCA_024699205.1 Treponema sp.
GCATGCTGATAGTACTGACCGGTAAGTCCTTCTTCCATCCAATAGTAAGATGCCTTTTCCTTTGCTACCTGCCAGCGTAAATCGGCAACAGCAGCGAGGATTGCAATCCGTAAATCTCTAGGATACATAGGAACAACAATACGCCCACGACTTGTTACGCGGTTGTAACGGTCGAATGGTTCCCAGCAGAAACCTCTGTCACCGTAAGTTGGAACCAGAAGAACGTAAGGTACAATTCTGTTTGGAACATTTTTGTGAACACGACAGAAAACTCCAGGGTCAAGAGATTCAATCCAGGAAAGAATATCAATAACATTTTCGCGCGTTCCCGTCCCTTTTTCGGTACAGTGATAAAACTCCCGCGTAAAAATTGGGAACTGGTTTCCGCGTCTTCCTACCGTCATCTTTGCCATCTGGCGGATTGTGTCAAATTCGGTATTGATTGCACTTGTATCAACAGTTGTAATTGCAGGGCCGTCAGCAAGTTTGTTTTGAACGCTGGTGTATACACCTTTTGCTTCTTTGAATTCTTCCTGAGCCTTTGAAAGTTCCTTATCATTTTTAGAGAGGCGATGGAGCAAGTCTGTGATTTCGGAAAACATTCTTCTCTGGCTTTCGGAAAGACTGGAAGTATGAGGTTCAAGTCCAATCACAGGAGTATGAACAAAAAGTCCTTCTATGCGGTTTCGAAGTTCGAGCTCAATCATTGAGCGTTCATTTTCTTTGATGTTAAGAATATTTTCGGAACTTTGCAGTTTTCCAGAGTTTTTAGACTGAAGCTGCATGAGTCGGGTTTGTTCTGCTGTAGCTGCTTCTGTAACTGTAAGATTTTTTGTTGACTGCTTTTTTTCGTCAGTCATGGAATTCTTCATTCGTCCGGAAGCAATTTCCTTAAACCATTCATCTACGTAAAGAATAGGTTCATTCCTTGGATTTTCAAAAATAACTCTTGAAAAGAATTCTTTATGTTCCGGTTTGAAAAGAGAAGGTAAGAGAATACCAAAACGCATCAGCATTCTTTTTGGCATAGGCAGATTTAAATCAGCCATTTTTGGAGCCATACCGCGCAAGAGTTCCCAGAAACAGGTAACAATCTGCTGTCGGTAAACAGCTCTGTCTTTTGCATCCTGAGTTGTCAAATATTTTGAAAGAATCTGATGTACGCGCTGGGCAGAAGCGTTTTCACCTGTTAAGGCTGTTTTATAATATTTGGTGTCGTCGTAAACACCGCTTGAATTATCATTTAAAAATTTATCAATCTTATCAAAAGCTTTTTTGCTTAAGTCTACTGTGTGAATTGAATTATCAAGCGGTATGGAAGAGGTATTTCCTTCGTTCTTAGATAAAAGTGATTTATCAAATGTTGTATCGCTATCGGGAAGTGCTTCTATATCTTCTATAGAAACCGTTTCCTGCGTATTAGCCAAAAGAGCAGCTATCTCCGGGTCGAGCTCTGATTCGTCCATTAAAAAACTCCTATAAATTTAAAAGGAATAGTTAAACTGAATTATAGCATATATTTTTTAATTTACAAATGATAATGAGGAATAATGGATTATAAATGAAATTACAATATATATCAATCTTATTAGGTTAAAAGTATATTTTGCCGATAGATTATTTATGAGAAGAATATTTTTAGTTGTTTTTTTGCTGGTATTTGCAGCCTCTGGATGTTTTGCTGCAAAGTTATATAAAAGTAGTGCTATAGCTTCTTTTTATGGAGCTGATTTTCATGGAAAAACTACTTCCTGCGGTGAAGCCTTTAATATGCATGATTTTACCTGTGCACATAAGTTGCTTCCCTTTAATACAATTCTGAGGGTAACAAATCTTTTAAACGGAAGGGTAGTTGAAGTTCGTGTAAATGACCGTGGTCCCTTTGTCGTAGGACGAGAAATTGATTTATCTACCGCTGCTGCTGAAAAATTAAATATGATTGGAGCTGGAACGGTTGAAGTTAAGCTTGAAATCGTAAAAATGGGTGCCAATACAAAATTGAGCATGCAGACTGCTGAAAGTGCCAAAAAAATTATGGCAAAAAAAGGTGAAATCTTAAAAAATCCTTGGGAAAAAAGAACTGCATCTGAATCAGAAACAAAAAAAACTGCTGTTGCAAAGACTGATTCTCCTGCAAAAAAGGAATGGATTATTCAGGTTGGATCTTATTCACAAAGAGAAAATGCTCTGAATACTGCAAAAAAACTGTCAAAAGCGGGCTTTAAGAATATTTATCTTCAGACAACAAGTGAAGTTGTACGTGTTGTTATTAAAAATGTTACAGCCGAAAATCTTGAACAGACAGAATTAAAATTACAATCCTGTGGCTTCTATGATTATCTGAAAAAATAGTTTCTGTAGAAATAGAGATAATTTTCTTCTTGATAATTAGGTTTTAATTTTATATATTAATCTGTAGAGATTAATTATTTTAGGAGTTCACATGAAATCAATTTACGCATCTCCGCTTTTTGATGACGACGAAGAAGAAAAAAAAGCACCAAAAATGCCTGATCCCTTTTCTGAGAAATTTTTAAAGACACGACAGATTATTCTTACAGGCGAAATAAATAAAGATCTTGCTGATCAGATTGTAAGACAGCTTCTTATCCTTGATACAGATGATTCAAAAGCTCCAATCTATATGTACATCGATTCTCCTGGTGGAGATGTTGATGCAGGTTTTGCAATTTTTGATATGATTCGTTTTGTAAAAGCCCCTGTTTATCTGATTGGAATGGGACTTGTTGCTTCTGCTGCAACTCTTGTTCTTCTTGCTGTTCCAAAGGATAAAAGATTTGGACTTCCAAACAGCCGTTATCTTATTCATCAGCCTCTTGGTGGAATGAAGGGGGTAGCTTCTGATATCGAAATCTATGCCCGCGATATGGAAAAAATCCGTGCCAAAATTAACAAACTTATTGCTGACGAAACAGGAACTTCTCTTGAGCAGGTAACAAAAGATACTGACAGAGATTACTGGCTGGATGCTGATGAATCTGTTAAATATGGACTTATCAGTAAGATTATTTCTAACAGGGATGAATTGAAAAAATAATTATGACTTTTGCCTTAACGCAGCTTCTTGTTGATAATATTCAGACGGCCCTTGAAAATCAGGAGAAATCCTTTATTGTGGATGCTGAAAACTGTGGTATTATAGAGAAAAATGACAGCGTTACGGTAGATGACGAAAAGTTCTATAATTTACCTGAATGGACTTCTGCTGACGGTTTTAAATTGCGAGAGGATTTTGTAAATAATCTTTATTCACCTCTTGCAAGGGAAGAATTACAGGGAATATTACATTCAGGAAGGGGGGTTTTTAAGAGTTTTAGAAATGTATTAAAAAAGTACCCGGAAGTTGAAAAAAAATGGCATGTTTTTAAAAACAGAACGATGAATAAATATATCAACGACTGGTATAATTCTTTGCGCGAAATATGGGGACTTGAAAAACTTGATTATATTCCTGAGTCGGATGAAATGCTGATTCATGATGATTTTTCTTTTTCGGAATATAATTCAGACAATCAGGAAGAAATATTTTTGAATATAAGCGCAGCTTTAAAAACTGAATATGGTGAAATATCAGAAGAAATTATTGCGGCCTTTAGTGAAATGTGGAAGAGTTCTTTTTTGAGTTTTGATTCTTCTTCGCAAATTGGATATTTATGCCGCAGTCTTTCGGATGATTTTGCAGGATGTATTACCGCAGCTCCAGTATCAGAAAATAATAAGAAGGTTATGATTTTGACAAGCCTTTTTGTTTCTAATGGTTTCCGTGGTCTGGGCATTGGAACAGAATTACTTTCAATGTGTCTGGCAGAATTAAAACGAAACGGAAAAGATTGGATTTTATTGCCAAATATTATTTTACCGGAAAGTCTTGAACAATTATTAATACGAACAGGTTTTGAGAAAATTGGTTCCGGATATGCAGCCAAGTTGCTGTAGTTTATTTTTTTATTAAGGAGTTTCCAATGAGCTACAATAGGTATAGCCGAGATTTTGAAATTAACGAGAGTAAAATTGCAGATTTTTTGAATAATGCTGTAGAAAAAATTAACACAGAGGAAGATATTGATACTCTTACTGAATTGATTTCTCTTTTTAGAAAAAATGTTCCTCTCAGCAGAAGAAAGTATGTAACTGCATTATTATTAAAAGAAGTTTTGAAGCACAGTCATTCTTACCTGCGTGGTAACAGAAATGCTGAACGTCATGCTTCATCTAAAACAAGAAACGAAAACAGAGACTATAAAAACGAATATAAAAATCAGCGCCCAGAAAAAGCTGAAAGTGCAGAAGCAACTGCCACAGAAACAGAAGAAAGACCACGCCATCCACGTGTAGAGATTCCTGAAGATCAGGCAACTTCTATTTTTGTAAGCATTGGTAAAAATCGCCGCGTTTATCCAAGAGATTTAGTTGGTCTTTTGGTTGCTGTTGGTGGTTTGGAAAGAGACAGAATTGGTGATATCAAGGTTCTTGCAAATTATTCTTTTGTTCAGCTTTATACAGAAGATTGTCAGACAGCTATTGATAAATTGAACGGTTATGATTATAGAGGCCGCAAACTTGCAGTAAGTTTTTCTCATCAGAAGGAAGATGAGGTTGCAGCTGATGAAAATGAAGCAGTTGAAGCTCAGACAGATGAGGAAGAAATTGCAATGACAGAAGAAGATGCTGCCGCTTATGCTGCTGCAGAAAAAGCTGCTTCGGACAAGGAACCATTTGGAAACATCTAAAATTCATGTAATCAGGACAGGTTTTCTCTCTACAAACAGTCTGGTAGTTTCTTTGGGAAATAAAGAAGTTTTTGTTGTAGATCCCGCTGACTGCAAAGAAAGCAGGGATGAAAATAAAATTCTTGATTATCTTAAAGCAAACAAACTGGAATGTCTGGGAATTGTCCTGACTCACAGTCATTTTGATCACATAATGGGGCTGGAAAATCTTAAAAAGGCTTTTCCAAAAGCCCCGATTTTAATTCATCAGGCAGAAGCAGAGGAGCTGCAAAATCCACCAGGACCAATGAATCGTTCTCTCTTAGATGATTTTTGTATGAGCTATTTGCTAGAGCCTGTTTCAAAATTGCCTGCTGCAGATATTTTACTGCAGGATAAGCAGACCTTGGAGTGTATAGCTGATTACGGCAAAAACTGGACTGTAATTCATACTCCAGGGCACACTCCCGGCTCAATTTGCCTTTACAATCAAAAAGATAATATTTTAATTTCTGGTGATACTTTGTTTGCTGATGGTGGTTACGGTCGAACAGATATGTATGGCGGAAATTATTCTAAAATTGCCCACAGTCTTGCCATGCTCAAGGTAAGTATTCCTTCTGGTACTAAGGTTTATCCTGGCCACGAAGCATTTGGCTTTTTTATTTAAGATTAAAAGCCTTTCATAATTGAAAAAGAAGCTTTTGCCGAACAGTAGTGATTTTCAATTTTTAAAAATGCTGCATCTATAAAGGTTTTCTCTACAGTTAAAATTGCAAAAGTTGCAGGCATTCCTCCTCTAGGACGGCTTATACTTCCAGGATTTATAAGACGACAGTCTTTTCCATCCAAATCTTCGGGAATATGGGTATGCCCGTAGATTACCGTTTTACAGTTATTTTCTCTTGCAATTCCTGCTATTGGTTCGTAAGTGTATTCAATATTTTGTAAATGTCCGTGGGTAATATAAAGATTCTGACCGTTCACATTTAAAAGCTGGCTGTAAGGCATAATGACACTGCCTTTTAATAAGGTTCTTGCTTCCAAATTGTATTTTCCAATGTCATAGGAAAGTGGAAAAGTATGAGGGTCATTATTTCCGCGTACAAAGGCAAGTACAGAAGGAAGACATTTTCTAAAATCTTCCCTTTCATTTGCTTCTTCAAGAATTTCTGATAAATCTCTGGCTCCATCTCCGCCAAAAATAAGAGCATCACAATTTGGGCCAAATTCCTTTATTATTCTTGCAAAAAGTCTATAATCACCATGCGAATCTGAGATTGTAAGAAGGCGGGCATGGTCTTTTTGTTCAAGAGCCTTTATAGCTTCGGGTGAACCAATTAACCCGCTTGTCTGCTGAAATAATTCAATCATAACATCCTCGATTAATACAGAACAAAATGATTTATTGCATGTAAACCTGTTTCCGGGTCAATAAAGTATTGGATTTTATATCCTTTTAACATTTGTACTACATGAGCCTGCACTGAAGAATCTTTTGTAAAAGGACCGTTAAGGTTTTTCATATAATTAATAACTGAAAGAAGAACCTGAGGGGCTTCCTGCAGAATATGAGAAATATCTTCGTCATGAAGTTTGCCGCCCGTTATATCTGTAGAAATGTATTTGTCCAGAACAATGTCGCAGGTGGATTCCATTCCCAAGGATTCATCTTGAGGGAAAAGAGAAAAAATCGGGTAAGGGGGATTCATGTTCCAGTAGTCCTGAATACGGCCTAAAGCATAATGGGTATTTTCTGGAGCTCCCAGGATAATTACACCAATTAAATCTTTTTCACATTCAGTTATCATTGAGGTGAGTTCAGAAACATAAGATTTAATGTGCTTAAAGCTGTCAGGGTAGGTGATTGTATAAATGAGTCCATCTTCTTCGTCGAGTCCGAAGTTTTCGCTGAGAAGCTCTGTATAACTTTCAATTATTTCTGGTGAATTAAAATCATAACCAAAAATAACACAGATTCTTTTGTTTGTTTTCTGCCATCTTTGTGGTAAAACTTCAAAGGGATTTTCTTCCGTTGAATCCTGAATTGCAAGTTGAAGTATAGAGGAATCCGCTTCTTCCTCTACTGTTTTTTTGCAGGAAAAAAGCAGAGAAAGACAGAGAATTGAAAATGCAAGGAAAATGATTTTGTTTTTATTCATATTTCTTGTATTTTAGCGGATTTTTATGGAAGTGAAAAGACAACCTTTTATTCGTTTATGCAATTGCTTTATCATCAAGGCAGTTTTCGAGGGCGGCTTTTATAGCAGCCTGATTGTAGCCCTTTCCGATAAATACAATTTGATTTTCTCTATCACCAAACTCTTCATCCCAGTTTTCTTTTACATCTGGATTTTGTTCCAGAAAAGCCTGTTTTTGTTCTTCCACAAGGGCATCTATCCAATAAGAAACTTCCATCACAGAAGAATTACGTCCTGCCTGTTCAAAAAGCTGTACATCGGCATCTGCATCAGAAAACCAGATATAACCTTTTGCTCGGATAAGCTCTTTTGGATAATTATTGTTCACAAAATCTGCAAACCTTTCGCGGTTGAAAGGGCGTTTTTCTTCAAAAACAAAGGAAGAGATTCCGTATTCATCGGTACAGCCTTTTTTTGCTCTTTTGGGCTCGTTCAGGCTGTTGATTGCTTTTTGAATTGCTGAAGAAGAATCAATCTGCTCAAAGTTGAAAGGTTTTTTAGTTGTAATTTTTGAAAGTTCAATATTTCCGTTTACACTGTGATAGATTGGAGCGCGGGTCTGGAACTGTCGGACAATTGCTTCAACCTCAGCCAGTTGCTTTTCGTTCAGAAGGTCGCATTTATTCAAAACAATAAAATTGCAGAACTCAATCTGGTCAACAATCAAAGTAGAGATTTCTTCATCAGTCAGATTGTTTTCATCAACTTTTTCTTTATCTTCCTGCTTCTTTTTAAGCTCGTCCAGAAACTCCCGGTAGATTCTGTCGGCATCAACCACCGTTACAACCGAGGTAAGATAAACATTTGTGTCAGGATTATCTTCTTCATAAGCAAGGAAGCTGGCACTTACAGCTCCCGGATCACTGATTCCAGAAGCTTCTACAAAAATAACTTCTACACTGTCAATTGCAGAAATCTTTTCAATCTGCTTGATAAACTCATCGCGGAGGGTGCAGCAGATACATCCATTCTGCA
>JAILQA010000407.1 GCA_024699205.1 Treponema sp.
TATCGGAGAATCAAAAAATTGAATATAAACTAAAAAGCCGATTAGAGCTGCGAATATAATACTGAATATTATTAAAAATACTTTATTAATTTTTGACAATTTTTACCTTCCTAAAATATCCACCCCATTGGGGTGTAAGCATAACAATTATTCTCCCCATCCACAGTAAAAATCTTATACTGCAAAAACTGTCAGTATAATCTTACAAAGGGGGAGTGTTTCTTTTTATTATATCATGAAATAGCCTGTAAACAAATAGTTTTATGCGGATACGTATAAGTCCCCCCCCATACACACATGCACCACACGTATGCACGCACAAGCAAACACACACTGTTTTTTTAGGATGATTTATTGTAAATTAACACACACACGCTCACACTTGCATATCCATCCTCACGCACACGTATATACTCACCCCCGCATCACCTTCTTCCTTCCGCAAAAACATCACAACCTATCCAACGGGCTCACCACACCGCTGGTGCCGCGATTCAAAACATGTGTATAAATCATGGTCGTGCTTACGTCGCTGTGACCAAGCAGTTCCTGAATGGTTCGGATATCATATCCAATTTCCAGCAGATGTGTAGCAAAAGAATGTCTGAAGGTGTGACAGCTGGCGTTTTTGTTTACACCGGCTTCTAAAACAGCTTGTTTGACGGCGCGTTGCATCAGGCTTTCATCAAGATGCCAGCGACCTTGTTCTCCTGTCTTGGCGTTAATCCAGCGATTCTTTTGGGGGAAAAGCCACTGCCATTTGAATTCTTTGGAGCCACCAGGATATTTCCCGTTAATGGCACCAGGCATTGCAACTGAACCCCAACCATCAGCCAAATCCTGATTATGAATCTGACGGACTTTTTCTATATGCGCTTTAAGTTCCGGAACTAGTTTTTGAGCTATCATTACGTGGCGGTCTTTATCGCCTTTACCGTGTCTTACAATTATTTCATTTCGGTCAAAATCAAGATCTAATACTCGAAGACTCAGTGCTTCATTCAGCCTCATGCCGGTTCCGTACAAAAGTTTTGCAATCAGTTTTTTGGTTCCAGACATGCTTTCAATAACTTTGGTAACTTCTTCCCGGCTAAAAACAACAGGAATGCGCTCTTTCTTTTTGGCATGAATTACAGAACCAAGCTCCAGAATCGGAGTATTTTTGATGTACCTGAAATAAAAGAGTAGGGCAGCAAGGGCTTGATTCTGGGTAGAGGCACTTACATTTTTTTTCAGGGCAAGATCTTTCAAGAATGCATTGATTTGAACTTCTCCAACATTGTTGATATCCTCATGATATTTTTCGAGAAATTCTTCCACCCATTTTTTGTAGCATTGTTTTGTGTGGTCACTGTAGTGGCGGACGGTCAAAGCTTCAGTAAGTTTTCTTATTTCGGAACTTATCCGCGAATCCTGCCTTGTTGAATCATCATGTTTTTCCAGAAAATTTTGCGGCACATTAAAAAGCCCTGTTTCAAAAATCTTCTGCAAAAGTTGATCTACAGCCTTTTGATTATCGGGGATAAGCCAGATTTTATTCTTATCATCCCACTGTCGTCCTGGTACATTTCTTACAGCATTAAGAACTGATGTTGAAAATCCCTCCAGAAACTTAACCGAAAAATTTGAATCGTCATACGATTTGATTGAAATATTCATATTACAAATATAGTGATGGATTACCCGATATGGCAAATTGAAAAAATAAAAATTATTTAAAAATAATTACAAAACCTATTGACATACTAGGAAAAGAAGTTTATATTTATCGCATAAACCTAGTAAAACAGTAGGTAATACAGGTTTGGGAAAACATATCAGAGAATCTAAAAAGGAGGTACATATGAAGATTTTCTTTGAAAAATTAGTCCGTGAAAATTTCCGCAACGGAGTCATGTACCTCTGTTGTCGTCAAAAGTAAGCTGAAAGAACTCCAGCTTTATCAATCCAATTAAACTAAAAAGAACTCAAATATTTTGCGGCTGGCTGAGGGGCCTTGCGCAACACAGGAGAATAATATGTCAAACAAAAGAGAATTAGTTTTTGATGCATTTAATAACAAGAAAACAGAACGTGTCCCAGTTGGATTCTGGTTCCACTACACACAGAATGAACTGCTTTCAGCCTATGACAAACCAGAGATGAGAGAGCAGAATCTGAGTGGACATAAGTACTTTGTTGAAACTTTTAAGCCTGATTTTGTAAAGCTTATGAGTGACGGTTATTTTTTTGAACCTTCAACAGCAGCTGCACTTAACAAGGCAAGCAAGGCTTCAGATCTTTATTCACTTAAACCTATTAAAAGTGATGACAAGTGGATTAGAGATCAGGTTTCACTTGTAAAAGAATTGACAGACACTTTTGGCAAAGAAGTAGCAACTTTCTACAATATATTTGCGCCCGCTACAGCTTTTAAATGGGCAATTCAAGGGGCGGATAAGAAGCTTGCATCATTTATTAAGGAAGATAAGTTTGCTGTGATTTATGCGCTTGGTGTTATTGCACAGAATACTGCAAGGCTTGCAAATGCCGTAATCAGCGAAGGAAAGGCTGATGGTATTTACTTAAGTACACAGTCAATTCAAGACATAAGTATTGGTCCGGATCTGTATGATGAAGTTATTTCGCCTTCAGAACTTGCAGTACTTACTGCAGCAAATGCGGCTGGCGGAACAAACATTCTTCATATCTGCGGATACGAAGGTGCCCGCAACAATCTTTCTATTTTCAAAAATTACCCTGCAAAGGTAATCAATTTTGCATCAGTTGTAGAAGAAGTTTCTCTTGCTGAAGGTAAAAAACTCTTTGGAGGAAAAGCTGTAATTGGTGGTTTTGCTAATACAAAAAAAGGCCTTCTTTATACAGGAACAAAAGAAGAGATTCAAAAAGAAACAAAACGTATTCTTGCAGAATCTGGAAAGACAGGAATTATTCTTGGAGCAGACTGCACAGTACCAAAAGATATTGATTTCGAAAGATTCGAGTGGGTACGCGAGGCGGCTAAATAAACGGAATCCTTCGATAGACGAGGGATTGTCTTAATACAAATTACTTAATACAAATTAAAGGAGATTAAATTATGAAAAAGATTATTATTGGAATTACATTGATTGCATTGGCTCTTACTTCTGTAAGTGCAAAAGAAAAAAAGACAAAGGTTCAGAAGATTCGTGTAGCACACACAAACTATTACGTTCCGTATGATTTTGTAAATGACAAGGGTGAATCAGATGGTTTTGAAGTTGCCGTTATAAAGGAAGTAGACAAACTTCTTCCAGAGTATGAGTTTGAATTATATCCAACTTCAGATGATGATCTTCTTATTGGTGTTCTTCAGGGTAAATATGCCTTTGGAACAAAGGGAATCTGGATTACTGAAGAAAGAAAGCAGAAGTATGTTTTCCCAAAGAATCCTATTGGCGCAAGTATTATTGGTATTGTAATTCGTACAGAAACTGCAGATCAAATTACAGATCTTCCGTCTTTTGCTAAATATTCAGGAAAACTTGTACCTATTGGAGCAGCAAATGCTCAGTACACTGTTATCGACGAATATAATAAGGCAAATCCTAACGCACAGGTTAAGCTCATTGCAGGTGATCAGTTTGGTGCTTCGGATGGATATATCTGGGTCAATGAAGGCCGTTATGATGCTTATGTTGATATCAAGCTTTCCTTCCAAAACAATGTTCTTAAGGAAGGTGCAGCATATAGTTCTTACAAAGATAAGCTTACTTATATTCCTTACAAAGGAATCCCTACCTGGCCAATCTTTAATAAAAAACAGCAGCAGCTGGCTGACGCGTATGATAGAGCAATTGAAAAATTGATTGCAGATGGTACAGTTTCACGACTTGCTATCCAATACTTCGGAGAGGATATTTCGGCTCTGCTGAAATAGAATAGTTTGGGGCTACACTTAATATCTTAGGTTGCAGCCTTTTTTAATCCAGGCACAAGAGCTTTATCAAGGAGACAACATGGACAGACCTTTTTATCCTGAAAAAATATTGCAGATAATTCCAGTGCTGCTTCCCTATTTAAGCGTTACTTTTGAGATTCTTTTTGGAACAATTGTAACAGGACTTATTCTTGGCTTTTTACTTGCAAAAGGTAGATTGTCAAAAAAAAGATGGCAGCAGAAGCTTTCAGGTTTTATCATCAACGCATTCAGATGTACACCTTCAATTGTAATGCTTTTTGTAATTTTCTACGGTCTGCCGAATCTTTTCTGGGCTGTATTTAAGGTGGACATTAACAACTGGTCAAAGGGATTTTATGTAATCACTTCGCTTGGACTTTTATTCAGTGCAAGTGCTGCAGAAGTTATGCGTTCAAGTTACCTTGCAATACCGGCAGGACAGAGAGAGGCAGCTTTAACCAGTGGACTTACAGAAAGTCAGGCTTTTATAAGAATTATACTTCCGCAAGCCTTTGTTGTTTCACTTCCAAACCTTGGTAATAGTGCCATTGTACTTTTGAAAGAAGGTTCCCTTGCCTTTACAATCGGACTTATTGATGTAATGGGAAAAGGTAATCTGAATATCAGTATTAATTTTGGGGCCTACGCAATTGAAACTTATATTGCGCTTGCAATCATCTACTGGACTTTGACAATTCTTTTTGAACAGCTTTTTAAAGGGCTGGAAAGACATTATTCAAAGGGTCGTTTATCAATTTCTAAATAGGAGGAACATATGTTTGATGTAAGATTTCTTTTAAAAACCTTTGCATTGTTGTGGACAGCAGTTCCTACAACCCTGCTTATTACAATAGTTTCTCTTATTTTTGGAGCTTTATTCGGATTTTTACTTGCTCTTGCCCGCATCTATAATGTAAAAGTTCTTAAGCAGCTTGGTACTGTTTATGTTTCTTTTATGAGAGGAACACCAGTTGTTCTGCAGATTCTTGTGGTTTATTCTGTTTTTCCATCCTTTCTTAATTCGCTTGTAAAACAGTCAGGAAGCAGCTTTAACGTTTTCGACATTAATCCGATTTTGTATGCATTTATTGTTTTTTCGCTGAATACAACGGCAACGCTATCGGAAGTTTTTCGTTCTGCATTGCTTACAATAAATAAGGGGCAGCTTGAAGCAGGCTACACCAGCGGACTTACAGGTTTTCAAACTTACAAAAGAATCATTCTTCCGCAGGCTTTTGTTGCAGCACTTCCAAATCTTTGTAATGCAACTGTGGGACTTATAAAAAATACTTCGCTTGCTTTTATGATGACAGTAAAAGATATCACTGCTGTTGCAAAGATTGAAGCATCTTACGGCTACAATTATATCGAATCTTATCTTGATATTTTTGTAATTTATATAATTATCTGTTCCATTGTTCAGTATCTCTTCAAATTATGGGAACATAAGGTTTCAATTTACAAGAGAGCGTGAAAAGGAGGAAAATATGCTTAAGGTAACAAACGTACATAAATCATTTGGAAAGAACGAAATCTTAAAAGGGGTAAATCTTAATGTAAATAAGGGTGATGTAGTTGTAATTCTTGGACCTTCTGGTTCTGGTAAGACTACGCTGCTTCGTACTCTAGATTTTCTTGAAACAGCAGATCAAGGTGAACTTGACTTTGATGATGTTCACACAAGTCTTTCACACGCAAGCAAAAAGACAATTCTGAGTGTTCGCCGAAAAACCGGTTTTGTATATCAGAATTACAATCTTTTTGCAAATAAAACTGCAATTGAAAATGTTATGGAAGGGCTTGTGACGGCAAGAAAGATTCCTAAAGATAAGTCCCGTGAAATTGCAGAAGGGGCTTTGAAAAAGGTTGGACTATTAGACCGCAAAGATTTTTATCCTTCACAACTTTCTGGCGGACAGCAGCAGCGTGTAGGAATTGCCCGTGCTATTGCAATTAATCCGGATGTAGTTTTATTTGATGAGCCTACAAGTGCTTTGGATCCGGAATTGGTTGGAGAAGTTCTTTCTGCAATAAAAGAGCTTGCAAGGGAAGGAACCACTATGATTGTAGTCACTCACGAAATGAGTTTTGCCGAAGAGGTGGCTACACAGGTTGTATTTATGGAAGGTGGAGTTGTCGTAGAGCAGGGTAGTCCGGAAGATATTTTCTATAGACCTAAGGAAGAACGAACCCGTAAATTTCTGGAAAGAATTCTCAATAGAGTTGAGTATGTTATTTAATTAGAATAGATTGTTTAATAGAAAAAGGAGATTTGCATATGAGCTTATCAATTCAAACAAAATGTCTTCATCTTAATCAGTCCGAAAATGATGGCGATAGCCCCTGTAGTCCCTGTAATCACTACGGCTCAGTTAGTTTTCCAATTTATCAGACAGCAACTTATGCACATCCTGCTCCCGGGGAAAGTACAGGCTTTGATTATAGTCGCCTCCAGAATCCAACCCGAGAGCATCTTGAAAAGTTAGTCTGCCAGCTGGAGGGAGGAATTGACTGTTTTGCACTTTCAAGTGGAATGGCAGCTATCACTCTGGTTCTTGAGCTTTTTTCTCCTGGTGATCACATTATTGCTGACAGCGATTTATACGGCGGTTCAATCCGTCTTTTTGATAACGTTTCTTCTAAGAATGGTATAAAGTTTACAAGAGTAAATTGTGCAACAACAAATCTGGAAACGCTTATCACACCGGCTACAAAAGCAATCTATATCGAAACTCCTACAAATCCTATGATGAATATTACAGATATAAGAGAAGTGAGCAGGCTTGCAAAAAAATATGGACTTATTTTGATTGTAGACAACACTTTTATGTCCCCTTATTTGCAAAATCCTCTTGAGCTGGGAGCAGATATTGTAATTCATTCAGGGACAAAATATCTTGCAGGCCATAACGACACTCTTGCTGGTTTTATTATCACAAACAAAGAAGCTATTCGTGAAAAATTACGTTTTCTTATAAAAACAACAGGTGCAGGGCTTGCTCCATTTGATTGCTGGCTTACACTTCGCGGTATTAAAACTCTTGCAATTCGAATGGAAGCGGCCCAGAAAAATGCAGCTTTAATTGCAGAGTGGCTTCAGAAGCAAAAATGTGTTACAAAGGTAATATACCCGGGACTTAAAGACCATCCGGGCCACGAAATACAAAAAAAACAGGCTCGTGGATTTGGAGCAATGGTAACGTTCAATGTCGAAAGTGAAGGAAAGGCCAAGGAAATTTTAAAAAAAGTCAGGCTGATTCAATTTGCCGAAAGCCTTGGTGGTGTTGAGTCGCTTATAACTTATCCTGTTACTCAGACTCATGCCGATGTACCAGAGGAAATCCGCGAGGCAAATGGAATTACACGGGCAACTCTTAGGCTTTCAGTTGGAATTGAAAACGCAGAAGACTTAATAAAAGATTTAGAGGAGGCATTAAATGGCTAAGTTTGACAAAATCACCAGCAGAAAAAATACGTTCGCAATTAAATACGATCTTGCAGAAGCGCGCAATAAACCAGCAGATGTAATAAGCCTGTGGGTTGCCGATATGGATTTTCCAACTGCACCATGCATTCTTAAAGCTATCAAAAAGCAGGCGCATCACGGAATCTTTGGCTACAGTCGTCCAGACAAGCGCTATTACGATGCTGTGGAAAATTGGTTTCGACAACGCCATAATTTTGAGCTTCAGAAGGAGTGGATTGTAAATACTCCCGGAGTTGTTTTTGCAATAGCCGCCGCAATCAGAGCTTTTACAAAAGAAGGGGAGGGGGTGCTTATCCAAAAACCGGTTTACTATCCTTTTTTTAATACAATTAAGGCTCTAAACCGACGGGTGGTAAATAATCCCTTGTTTCTCCGTAACGGCCATTATGAAATTGATTTTGAAGATTTTGAAAAAAAGATTGTTGAGGAAAACGTTAAACTTTTTGTTTTCTGCTCACCTCATAACCCTGGTGGACGTGTCTGGACAAAAACTGAACTTGAAAGGCTTTCGGAAATCTGCCTGAAGCATAATGTTCTTGTAGTGTCAGATGAGATTCATTCTGATATTACCTTTGGTGAACATCATCATACAGTTTATGCAAGTCTTTCTGAAAAGGCTGCACAGAATTCAATAATCTGCACTTCGCCAAGCAAAACCTTTAATCTTGCAGGTTTGCAGTTTTCAAACATTATAATTCCAAATCCAAAAATCAGACTTGCTGTAAAAAAAGAAATTGAATGTACAGGCTATGATGAACCGAATGTTATGGGAATTGTTGCCGCTATAGCTGCTTATTCAGAAGGCGAAAAATGGTTTGAAGAGGCAAAATCCTATATTCAAAAAAACATGGAGTTTACAAAACACTTCCTAAAAGAAAAACTTCCGAAGGTTCAGGTTATGGACAGTGAAGGAACTTATCTTTTGTGGCTCGATTTTTCTGCACTGGGACTTTCTGACTCTGAGATTGATGACATTATTGTAAAGAAGGCAAAAGTCTGGCTGGACAGAGGAACTATGTTTGGAGAGGAAGGGGAATATTTTCAGAGAATTAATGTTGCGACCCCAAGACCTATACTGGAAAAGGCTCTTGATAGAATTGCAATGGCTTTTCAGGAAAAGTAGAGATAAAGAATCAATTATTTTCCCTGCAGACTTTCTTCCTTTTTAAGTTCGCGCTTGTTTTTATACATTTCTTTGTCTGCTCGATTAAAGATTTCTGAAATAAGCCTGTCTTTTTTAGGAACATATTCAGCTATTCCACAAGCCAGAATTGGCCCGGATTTTGATTTTAGATTTTCTAGAACCTGGGCGCGGAAGCTTTTTATCAGGTTTTCTTTGTTGGAATAATCATTACCTCTCAAAAATACAACGAATTCATCTCCTCCAACTCTAAATACCGGACTATGAACGAAGGTATCGCACAACAGTTTTGCCGATTTTTTGATGTATTCATCACCCGCGGCATGACCTTCTGTATCATTTATTTTTTTGAGATTATTTGTATCACACAAAACAAGTGCAAAAGGAAGATAATCCATTCCGTTGTCGATATTTGTCTGAACTGATTTTTCCAGTTCCTTATAGGCGGTCTTGTTTTTTACTCCGGTAAGTTCGTCGCGTCGGGCAAGTTCCTTTTCGGTATTAAGTGCCTTGAGCTGCTGTTTTTCTTTTTTGACTTCATCATTTATATTTTCAATGCCAATGATAAAATGAGTTCCATTAGAAGTTTTGCGGACGGTCATTCTGACATAATGTGTTTGCTTGAAGGCCACAATCCTGTAATCGATGCTGCAGCTGTTCTGCTTCGTTAGGGTGCTGATTAAATGATCTTTGTTGACAAAGTCACGGACGAGGTCACGGTCACTTTTATGAACAATATTTGAAATATCTG
>JAILQA010000448.1 GCA_024699205.1 Treponema sp.
GAATTGAATTTAAACTATATTGCATCAATGGAATGTTCTTCTTCCAGATTCCCAAAACCAGAAACTATAGACGCAATTGCTGCCGCTCTGAATATCCGTGCAAGTGACTTATTTATCGAAAAAGGCTGTCCTAAAACTACAGCAACTTTTGAAAGCGAAAAATTCACAAAAGAAATAATAGATGAATTTTCTGATAGATTTTTAAAAGAAATGAAAGAGTTTTTTAAAAATAAAATGAATTAAATCGGGGTTTTTAAGGGGTGTCCCCTTAGGAGAAGGGGTAGTGGAAGCCGTAAACGGCTGGAACGCAGGGGAAGACTTTCCCCCCTCATTTTACTCACAAAACACCATTCTCAATTCTTAATTATAACTTCCTTCCCTATTGAAATAAAAATGTTTTTAACTATAATAATTCCCCATACCATTTATGGAGAAATATTATGAATACTTTACCAAATACTGACATTCTTTTGCAGATTTTGCTTTCAATGGGGTTAATTGTAATCGTAGCAAAATACTTTGGTATTCTTGCAAGAAAAATCGGAATCCCGGAAGTTGCCGGAATGATTGTTGAAGGTTTGATTTTACGCTTTCTTCCCTGGTTTAGAAACTTCGGCGGACAAGATCCAAACCTGATTTATAACGAAACCAACCAGTTTATTTCCTACATGTCAGAAATCGGTGTAATCCTTATAATGTTCTCTGCCGGTTTAAGTACAAACTTAAAATCCCTTATAAAATCAGGGGTAAAATCCACAATTATAGCGGCATTCGGAGTTATCACCCCATTACTCATGGGAACCATAATGGCCTGCTGCTTCTGGGGCTTCAACAAGTTTGGCAGCCTTGAGTTCTTCAAATGTGTATTTATCGGTACAATCCTTACCGCAACGTCAGTGAGTATTACCGTAGCCGTATTAAAAGAGTTTGGCAAAATCAAAACAGATGTTGGTCAGACAATCATAAGTGCAGCAATTATAGACGATGTATTTGGAATTATAGTTCTTACAATCGTTTTGGGTGTAAGCTCAGGCAGCGGCGGATATTTTATGGTAATCTTAAAAACCCTTTTGTTTTTTCTTTGTGCCTTTGTTGCAGGTTTTGTTATTTACAAATTATTCCAATGGTATGACAATCGCCACCCACGCTCTCACCGAATCCCAATCTACGCTTTGGGAGTTGCATTAATCTTTGCATTCTGTGCCGAAAAGTTCTTTGGAATTGCTGATATCACTGGCGCATACATAGCAGGAATCGTTCTCTGTAACCTGCACGACGCTTCTTACATGGAATCAAAAATCGACATCAATTCCTACATGTTTTTCAGCCCAATTTTCTTTGCAAGCATAGGATTAAAGACCGACTTATCCGGCATGACTCTGGAAATCTTACTCTTTGCCATCGCTTTTGTAATTGTCGGTTGTATTTCAAAAATCATCGGTTGTGGTGGAATATCTAAAGCTTTAGGTTTTTCCTGGAAAGAAAGCTATCAGATTGGCTTAGGAATGATGGTTCGCGGCGAGGTAGCTTTGATTGTTGCAACAAAGGGACTTTCAAGCGGATTAATTGATTCTCAGTATTTTACGGCTGTAATCCTGCTGATAATAACCTCGTCAATGCTTGTACCAATTTTACTGAAAAAGGCTTTTGCAGAAAAAATAAATTCACAAAAATAAATTGACAATTCAGCAAGTCGTTTTTAAACTATAAGTTGCGATATAATGTAATTCATAAAAGGAGCATTATTTTGGAACGGTTTATAAAAACGACTGCCGCTGAACTTAGCGGTCCTCAAAAAGCAGCAATTCTTCTGGCGGAAATTGGTCCGCTGTTAAATAATAATTATAACGAGTTATATAAGCATCTCAAACTTTCAACTTTAGAAATAGAAAAACTCCGTCTTGCTATGGAGAATCTCACTCCCTACCTTAAAACCGAACCAAAAAATATTGATGAAATATATCGCGAACAGGCTGTTCTTGCAGAAGCAATTAACTTTGGAAGACAGCGTGGGATTTTTCATCCTATTCCAAAAGAACAGCTTAAAAACACACATGTAAAAACAACACAGGCAGGAACCATTGCATCAATGGTAAATGAAAATCCTGAAGGTGTTGCTAAACTTGTCAGTCAATGGCTGGATGAATAGGAAAGACAATAATGAAAAAGAAAATTGCCGTTTTAACGTCAGGCTGGTCAGCTGATTACCTTATATCAATACTCCAGGGAATGAAAAAGGGCTGCGAATCAAAAAATGCAGATTTATACGTTTTCACCAGTTACAAATCCTTTGAAGCAAGCGGTAAAGCAAATACAACTGGTTTCGCAATTTTTGATTTACTCAATCCAAAAGATTATGACGGCATTGTTCTCATGTCAAATCTCTTTAATGACCAGGAACGAGCCGATTTAGAATATAAAAAAATAATAGAATCAGGTGTGCCTGCAATTTCGATAAATCAACATCTTGATAATTTGCACTATGTGGGAAGCGATAATTTTGAAGTTTTCAAGGAATTAGTTTCTCATCTGATTGAAGAACATGATATAAATGATTTTGCCTTTATCGGCGGTCCTACTGGTAATGAAGGTGCAGATTCAAATTTTAAAGCATTTAAGGAAGCCTTGCAGGAACATAATATTCCTTTCCCAAACAAAAATGTCTATCTTGACGGAGACTGGTCTTATAATTTTGGCTATGAAGCTGCTCAAAAGATTTTTTCAAACAATAAAAAACCACCAAAGGCTATAGTTTGTGTCAATGACTGGGCTGCCATGGCCGCAACTAAGGTAACCTTTGAACATAATTTTAATGTTCCCAATGATGTAAAAATTATAGGATTTGATGAAATCCCCTACACAACAAAAGTAATTCCTTCGATTACTTCAGTTAATATTCAATCAGAAAAAATGGGTGAAGAGGCTATAAATATCCTTCTAGAAAAAAATAAAAATAAAGTTACAAAAATCATCAGAGCCATACCCCATTACAGACAAAGTTGTGGCTGCCAGAAGGAAATCAGCAAAGAACAGATTCAATTTAGTCAGTCTTACTCACAAAAAATAGATGGCTCTCAAAGATTCACAAGCCAGCTGCGACACATTGAGGATGTTTTTATTCGCAATGGAACCGTTGACAAACTTGAAGAAGCCCTGCAAGCCTCCTTTGAATTGCGTAATCATTTTGAGGGTCAAGATTTTGCCGTCATGATTAAAGAGGAAGTTATCAAATCTCTGAGTAACAGTGATTACAGCTATGCGAGCAGCACAAGCTACGGCAAAAAAATGCAGATTCTTATAGACATTGAAAAAGGAAAACCTATTAAACTGGAAGGCAAAAATAAGTTAATTCCTACACAAAAACTTATTCCAGACTCCATGATAGATAATAAATCTTCCATGTTTCTCTTTATTCCTATTTTTAATCAAAAATATCTGCATGGTTACTATGTTTCTAAAAATGAACTTTCGCTTTTATCAGATAAAATCGCCTATAACTGGAGCCGCAACTTTGGAGCAAGTATTGAAAAGTTCCGTCAGACCGTAAACTACAGACTGATGAGCGAACGTTTGAAAATATTATCAACAAGAGATGCACTAACCGGTATTCTTAACAGAACCGGTTTCGATACAAGAGCAAGAGACTTATTTAACAAAAATAATGAAAGCAAGAAAAAAACATTCATAATGTTCATTGATATAAACAATATGAAATACATAAACGACAAGCACGGTCATCTTCATGGAGATTTGGCTATAAAAACTGTAGCAGAATCCATAAAAAGCGTAATTCCAAAAAACTTTCTGGCAATACGTTATGGAGGAGATGAGTTTGTTGTAATTGGACCAAAAGCTACAAATAATAAGAATGATTATATGGCCAAAATTAAGGAAGATTTAAAGCTTCGTACCAAAATAATGTCATTGCCTTATGAGCTGTCGGCAAGTATGGGAGCCAAAACCTTTCTTCCAAACGAGAAATCCGAGCTTTTACAGGCTATTGAAGAAGTCGACGAAATAATGTACAAAAATAAAACACAATTTCATAAAGAAAATAAATTATAAAAAATAAAATACAGACAAATAAATCAAAATCATTTTAAACAGGAATAAAAATACTATGAAACTTTCAAAAAAATATTCTAC
>JAILQA010000449.1 GCA_024699205.1 Treponema sp.
TATTATATCTTGTATCTTTATAGCATTTTGGTTTACATTATGATTCTATAAAGAAAAGGAAATAAAAAATAATTAAGGATAAGATAATGAAACTTAAAAAACATGCTTTTTTATTAATTTTAGGATTGTTTGCTGCGTCTCTTTTTGCGCAGGAAAATCAGGAAGATAATGGTCAGTTGCTTTCTGTAGAGGCAGAAGAAGCTTCAGCAGAAGAAAATTCAACAGAAGAAAATTCAGCAGAAAAAGTTGATTCGGATGCTTATGAAGAAGTTATACCGGCAGAAACTAAAAAGAAAAGCTCTTTTTCTGAATCAGTTGCTAACTTTTTCAAAATTGGAAATCAGGCTTTTATTGAATATGATACAACAGAACTTAGTGTATTGAATCCTGTTGGAACATTAAAAAAAGAGGATGCAGTTTTTGCATGTATAAAGGATACGGATCAAGCTGGTTTTGGATGCCAGTATATTTCTGGTTTTTATTATGTTTTTCTGGATACAGACAGCCGTAAAAAATTGATTGATGCCGGTAATCAGTATTTTAAAGATTTTGAAAACAAAAAACTTGATAGAAAGAGTAAGAAAACCCAGCAGAAATATGGAAAAGTAAAATCTGATGTTTATTTTGGTTCTTTAAAGATGCAGGCAAAAAATCATGCACAGCCGGTAACTTATTACGGTTATTCTTTTAAGAAAAACTCTCCATACTTTACAATTACCTGTATGGCTGCTCAGAATCTTCGTTACACAAGTGTAGATGATATATATCCGGTTAATTCAACTGTTGTAGTTTATTATTTTACCAAAGCCCAGTTGAAGAATCTTATGAATCTTTTGTCTGAAGAAAACTTAAATTCTTACAAGGCAAATACATTAATGAATTCTTATCTTACTGAAGAAGAAGCCTACTGATTTTTATTTCGCAATTGTAGGAAGATTGTAAAAAAAAAGATGACTGAATAGCCTTGAACTAATCGGTCATCTTTTTTTTATGAAGATTATTTGCTATTAGTTTTCAGCATATAATTCTGCTGAACCACTTCTTATTTCGGCAAGTTTCGCATTGTGGTTGCGTTCATTGCTTTCCGGATGTTCCCATTGTTCATCAATTGAATCATAAAGAGGATCATAGTTTACAGCTTCTTCAAAAACACTGGTTTTAAGAGCTTTTTCGTAGCTGTAAGGGGCAATTTTTGTTTTTTGTTTGTAAACTTTGTCGTTGAATAAATCAATAAGGTACTGCATATCGTCTTGTGTAACGGCATGTCCTGTGTCATGGAAATAGCAGAAAATATGGTCACCTAATCCAAGCCAGTCGTAGATTGTTTCTGCAGCACGGAAACTGAGGTACATTGCAGGAGCATTTACCCAATCATCACTTCTACTTGCCGCACCAAGGATTACAAAATATCTGTTTGGATCTGCATTAATTGCTGCCAGCATATACTGGTCAAGTTCAAAGTCTTCCGGGGTTTTGTAGCTGCGGAACTTGTGATTAAACCAGCCTTGTTCTCCATCTGCCTGAAGACTTCCTAATGGTTCATTTGCTGTCCAAATTGAAGATCTGCTGGCACCAACTGAACTTAAATCGTAGGTCATATCTTCTGAGAAATATCTGTAAGAGGCCATACCACCAGCTCCTGAACATCCTGGTGCAACCATCTTAATTCTTCGTTCATAAGTTCCGCAGACAGCTGCTGCCTTACCATAGCGGGATACTCCAGTTACAATAGAATTTTCCTTATTGATGCCAAGTTCTATTGCTGCTCCGTCATACAATGCATCGATAATTTTAGAAAGTCCCCAGCCCCAGGCCATAAGTTCACCTGTCTGACTTTCTGGATTTGCATCATCATAAGGATAAAGCTGGTAGAACAAACCTGTGTGCTTGTTGTCATCTGCAGCAATATCTGTGATTCCACCCCATTCAAATACCATACCATTGTATTCAAAAGGTTTTCCTGCAAATGCTATGAATGCATAACCATTTTCAAGTGCTGTATCTTCAGAAACACCGCTTGAAAGGCCAAGAACAAAAGGCCAGCCATTTTCATCAGGAGGAGTAAGCCCTTCTGCAGAAGGAAGTCTAACCTTAGCATTTGGAAGTTTTACTTTTTTATCATTTACACTTACTTCAATATCTATATATTTTACACTTGCATCTGTTTCATCGTTTCTTATTGTGTAGGTAACAGTTTCTCCACTTCGCCACATACCGTACATTTCTGTCTGATAGTCTCTATAGAGTTCTTCGGCTCTTTCAGCCCATTCTTCCTTTGTTTGTACGATTCTTCCGTCATTAAATTTGTATGGATTAGGATATTTATTTGTTTCCCATTTTGCATAAAGGGTAAAGTTAGAAGTTACCGGTAAATTTTTATCATAAATTGTTGTGCATTTAGAATCGGTATACCAGCCAAGGAATTTGCGGCCAGCTTTTTTAGGTGTAGGAAGGCTTGCTTTGTAACCATCTTTGATTTTTAAATTTGCAAGAACTTGTCCCCCGTCAGTATCAAGATTTACCGTATATAAAAGCTTCCAGTAAGCTTTTAAGGTAGTATCCTTGTAGATTTTAGTATTAAAATCGAACTCTTTGCCGTCCAAAGTCCAGTATTCAAAACCATAGCCTTCTTTTTTAGGTGATTTTACTTGAGAAACCTTAGTTCCTTCGTAAATTCGCTGAAAAGCAACTTCGCTTCCTCCGTCTGAATCAAATGTAATTGTATAAAGTTTTACATCAGATGGGATATGGCAGGATGTCAAGGCTATTCCTCCAGTTAATATGGTGATTGCAAATATTGATTTTACAATTCTTAAAAAATGACTCTTCATAAGAATCCTCCAGTTTTTTTTAATTTAAAATTAAATATTCCCCAAATTCTGGGGTTTTTATGGAGAAAGAATTGTAGTTTTGAAAAAAGATATTTTGTGTCTTTTAATTGTTACATAAAAATTAGATAAAACAATAGGTAATTTTACTTAATGTTATAAAAAAAATAATTTAGTAAAACGTTTATTAAGGTAAAATACCTATGTTTTTACACTGAAATACTTGTATTCTAGTATTTAAAGAAGAAAGAAAAGCTTTGTCAAAAGATATTTAATATAGTGAATAGGAAAAAATAAAAATGAAAAAATTAACAACTTTAATATTCTCTTTGGCACTTGCTGCTTCTTTTATGGCAACAAGTTGTATTTATGATGAACCCGAAGCAGAAATACGCCCCAGCACAGGAGCTTTTGTAATTGTTACTGATTCTGCAGCTGGTAGTGTAAATGGGAGTGTAAGTGAGGACGGAACTTCCGTTACTGCCGATTTATCACAATCCAGTGATTCTGGTTTAGTTCTTTATCTTAGCGATGACAAGGCTGTTTACGGCGAAAATACTGTCGTAGAATATTCTTTCAATTATGAAGTTACTTCCTGGGGAGCTTCTTCTCCATAACGCACTAAAAATTTTGGATTTGGAGAAGAAGCTCCCCAGGAAGTAACTTCATAATTGAAAGAATATTCTAC
>JAILQA010000472.1 GCA_024699205.1 Treponema sp.
AAGAGCGACAGTGCAATAGCTTTTCCTTGCGGAGATCTTTTGGAAAAACTCTTTTTGGAAACAATTAGGCTGCCTTCTGCTTATTCCAAGCATACGGTGAAGCTTGCTGTAATTCATGCAATTTTTCTTTTAATAAAAAAATTCAAAGACAATGACAGATGTGATATTCGAATTAAAAGTGACAGTTCTGATTTATATTTTAGCGGAACTACGGGGCGAAAGGTCCAGAATGTTCGGCGGCTTATTAACTTGAATCTGGAAAAGGAGATTTCTATTGAGGAGCTAGCAAGTAAAGTAAACTTGAACCGCACTACCCTTCAAAAGGTTTTTAAGGAAATGTATGGACTCACTATAAATGAATATCGTACCAAAGCCCGGCTTCAGCTGGCCAAAAATCTTCTGGTTTCAACCGAACTTTCAATAACAGAAATTGCCAGCCGTTGCGGATATACAAATGCCAGTAAGTTTTCTGAAGTCTTTAAGAAGAATGAAGGACTTCTTCCTAAAGACTGGAGAAAGTAATTTATTGTAAGTAAATATTTTTATTTTGAAAAACCAATCAGAGTATAACCGGCTTCGCTTACCGCTTTTGAAAGCTGCCCTTCTTCCAGCGGATTTTTTGAAAGCACTAAAACTGATTTTGATTCAAGCTTGACGGTAGCCCAGATTCCTTCTTTTGAGTTGAGGGCATTTTCTACACGCCGTGCGCAGTTCGAACAGTGCATGCCGTCTACTGTGAGTGTGTAAGTATAGGGGTAATGGGCTTTATTTTTGTCGCTGACTTTGCATTTTTTGGGAGCGGCATCATGAGTGCCACAGCAGGCAGAACCATATTTAATCCGCTTTCTAATGCTTAAAATTGCACATACTACGATTATTGCTAAGATAAAAATTACAATTGTTGTTCCCATTATTTTATAACCTCCCACATGATTCCCATGTTTTTAAAACCACCTTTTGGCATACAGGAATCGCAGTGTGATTTTCCCTTTCCGTGTGAGCAACCGGTGCAGGACGTGCAGTGTCCTGAACAAACCGGAGTCGACTTTTTTCCCGCCGTGCGCAGAGTTTCATTTTGAGGATAATAGGTTGCGACACGGCGGATAATTTTTGAACGTTCCAGAAAATCGATTTTACGAAGAACGTCATCGCTACTTGTGCCTAATTCGCTGGCAAGCATTTCGATTGTTCTGGAGCGACCGTCGGATAAAAGCTGTAAAAGTTCTTCCATCTTACAGTTGTCCTACACCTTACCAAATCAGCAAACCAATATGATAAGCAACACACGCAATCAAGAGTGCACCAAAAGTATAATACAGTGCAATCAAGGTTGTCCACTTTGCTGAGTGTGTTTCCTGATAAGTTGCGGCAAGGGCAACAATACATGGCATATTGAAAGTAATCGCAAAAATAAAAGCGAGAGCTTCCGGCTTTGCAACGTTAGCTACAAGCAGTTCATTGATGTTTGCAACGGCTCCCCCTGCAACTGTACTTCCAACTGTAATCATACTGTGGTCTGTAAAGATTGTACTTAAAACACCAATAGCACCTTCCTTACCAAGAGAAGAAACAATAAAGGCCATAAAGGTTTTCCAGCCAAGCCCAAAGATTTTTGTAACCGGCTCAATTGCCTGACCAATCTTATACATGATGGAATTATCCATTTTGCCAGAGCTTGTATAAGTAAGCAGCCAGAATACAAAGGCAACAATAAGAATTATTTTAAGTACACGGAAGAAGGTATCTTTTGTTCGACCAAGTACATAGCGGAAGAGGCTGCCCCAGCGTGGCTTGTGATAAGGAGGAAGCTCCATAATCATACCACAGCGGTCTTCTTTTTTTACAAGAGAACGGCCGAATACTTTTGAAGTAATCCACATGTGAAGAACCATAACCACAAGAATTGCAACAATTACAAGAGGAGCACCTGCGCCAAACCAAACGGTAGAAAGCATTGGAACAACGGCCCAGGCAGCACCACAAGGAATTGCCCAGGCAAGAGCGATTGTCAAAACCTTCTGGCCCCAGTTATCAATTACACGGGCACCAGCGGCACCACCCATTGTACAACCAAAGCTTACGAGGAAAGGCATAATTGATTTTCCCTGAAGTCCCAACTTTGACATTGTATTATCAAAAACATAAGAAATACGGGCCATAACTCCGACTTCTTCCAGCAGGCCAAATACAAGGGTTACGCCGAAAACAAACCCCAGCATTTTAAAGATAAAGCTGAGAGAATTAATTATTACATCACAAAGAATTGCTATGATAAAGGCAGGACAACCAATTGAGGTGAGGCCAGAGCTTATTGGATTTGCAAGAGCTCCGATTGCGCTACCAAGTCCCATAAATGGCAGGGCTGGAATAAAGGATGCAATAAGTCCGAATAAAATTGTAAGGACAACAACTGGCTTTCCCCAGATGCGGTGAGTAATCATGCGGTCAAACTTGCCGAGGCTGCGTGTTTTTGTTTTTGATGTAACGCTGTCTTTAAGTATTTCATCAATCCAGGCAAACTTAGCTTCACCTGCAAAAAGTATTCCGTTTTTGGATTCAGAAATTGTTTTAACAAAAGTTTCTCGATTTTCTGAATCAAGTTTATCTTTAATTTTTGCAATAACAGGAGCATCCCCTTCCACAGCCTTAACAGCAAGCCAAACTGAAGAATAGCCCTGAATAACATTTTCTGGAATTAATGGTTTGATTGTTGAATAGGTATCATTCTTTTGATATTTAGCTTCAAGTGACGAAATATCAAGGGTATTTTTTTGTGAAATTGCCTCTTCCAGAGCTGAATAGAAAGAAGAATAATTCTTTTTATCCTGGGCTGAAAAAAGAAGAACAGGGATTCCAAGCTTTTGTGAAATCTTTGCAGCATCAATCGTTTTTCCCTGTTCTGCAGCAACATCGCTCATATTTAGAAGCAGGAAGGTTGGAACTGTTATACCCGCATAATCAGCAAGCATGTAAAGACTTCTTTCAAGCTGAGAAGAATCTGCAAGAATACAAACAACATCTGCTTTTCCGCCTGCAATATAATCACGGGTAATTATTTCTTCATCAGAGTTTGCTGAAAGACTGTAAGTACCCGGCAAATCGGCAACAAGATATTTCTTTCCATTATACTCAAAGTTTCCTTCTTTTTTCTCTACCGTTTTTCCCGGCCAGTTTCCAACATGCTGTTTGAGTCCGGTAAGTGCATTGAATAAAGTTGATTTACCAGAGTTTGGCTGACCAAGCAGTGCAATTACATATTCATTCTTTTCTGTCATACGGCTTTCTCCTCTACTTCAATCCACTCACACTCGTTTCGATTAAGTGCAATCATTGTATCCCTCGAATAAACAAGCAGTGGTCGTCTTTTTTCATTTTTAATTACTGTAAGACTGCAGCCAGGAGTAAGCCCAATTGATGTAATTCGACTGATAAAGCGAGAATCGCCCTTAATTGAGACTATCACGCCCATACTGTCCTTTTTAAGTTCAGATAGCTTTTTCATTTCTTTTTCCTTAGTCCTCGTTAGTAAAAACTAACATAAAGAGAAATATAACACATTATTTATAGGTTAGCAATAACTAACATACAAAAAAAATCCAGCAACTCTGTCTTGCAACCATATTTGCATAATCCCCCTTCTCTGCCATCAGTTCTTCATGGGTACCGACTTCCACAATTTGTTCCTCTTTAATCACCAGAATCTTATCTGCATTTCGGATTGTATTCAGACGGTGGGCAATTACAATCAGAGTTTTACCACGGCAGAGTTCGGAAATTGCTTCCTGAATAAAATGTTCGTTATCAGCATTTACACTTGCAGAGAAAAAGAAAGGACAGGCAAAAATCTGTATTGTTGGTGGAGGAATCGGAGTTGCTCCAGTTGCAAATCTGGCAGCAAGTCTTCCGAATGGCTCTTATGATTTTGATGCGGGTGAAGTAATTTTTGACTCGCCAACGCCTCGACGCCAGCCACTTGCAGCCAATGAAGAGCCTGACTTGAGTGTGGAAATTGCAGGCGTTCACTTCAAAAATCCTACAATTGCCAGTGGCGGAACCTTTGCCTTTGGTCAAAATTTCCGCGGAGTAAGCGATGTAGCAGCCTGGGGTGGAATTGTTTC
>JAILQA010000004.1 GCA_024699205.1 Treponema sp.
GAAAAGGTTGATTTTCCAGCTCCGTTTGAACCAATTATAGCAAGAAAATCACCTTTATTTATATTTACATCAATATCTGTAATATTCGCGTCTGAATGATAGCTGAATTGAACTTTTTGGAACTGAATGATTTTTTCTTTATCCGACTGCAGAGGCTCTTGATTTCGGATTGAAGTATCGCTGGCTTCTGCAATTTCTACTTTTGTATTGATTTTTCCAGCTGTGATTTTTTTAATCAGTTCTGCTGCTTCGCTGGAATTAATTGCAATTTCTTCATCTTCTGAAAGATTTTCAGGCAAGAGCTTGTTATTTATCAGCTGTCGGGATAGGGTAACTACGCGGGGAATATTAATTCCTTTTTCTTCCAGCTCTTCTGCATTTTTAAGAACTTCGCGTACTTTACCAAAGTGGGTAATCTTTCCTTTTTCCATAACTGCAAGCTTTTGGGCAAATTCGCATAAAAGCATTATTTTCTGTTCAATAACGATGATTGTAATGCCTTTTTCTTTATTAAGTTTATTTAAAAGTGCAAAAATCTGACGGCTGGAAGCTGGATCCAGCTCTCCTGTCGGTTCATCCAAAACTAGAATCTTTGGCTGAAGGGCAATTATAGCAGCAATTGCAACTTTTTGTTTTTGACCGCCGCTTAAAGAGGCTATCTCTCTATAGCGAAGGTCTGTAATTCCAACTTCTTCCAGGGCAAACTGAATTCTGCTTTCAATCTGGTCTTTTGGAATATCAAAGTTTTCAAGCCCAAAAAGTATTTCATCTTCAACAAAGGTGCTTAATAACTGGCTGTCTATATCCTGAAAAACTGAACCGACTTTTAAGGCTAATTGTCCTGGGGTTGTATCAAAGCTGTCCTTGTCATCAATCTTAACTGAACCGTAGAAATCACCTTTATAATGGTGGGGAATCAAAGCATTTATTGCACTACACAAGGTTGTTTTTCCTGCTCCTGATTCTCCAATGATCCCTAAAAAATCTCCGTCTTCAATTTGCAGGTTGATTTTATCAAGGGCATTTTTTTTAGCGCCTTCATACTTAAAAGTCAGATTTTCAATTTTAATCATTTATTCTTTTCCTTTATTTTTTCAGTGCCTTTTTGAGTGGCAGATACAAAATCTGAACAATTACTGAATTGAACAAGGCTGTACACAAAACAATCGGAATATAAGCAACAAGGGTTGATTTGTCTGCGTGGATTACAAAAATCAAAAGGATTGTATAAAGTCCGCCTGAAACTACTGTACTAAGGAAGGTAGCAAGTGCAGGGACTGGATCATATTTTCCGAACTTAAAGTTCATTTTGATTAAAAAGCCCATTGCAAGAGCACCGGCAAGTTCAGAAGCAAAGTTCAAATATGGTGTGCCAGGGAAGAACTGACAGATGGCACCTGCCAAAAGACCAACGATTGCAGCATAAATTACTTTTGGACGAATAAGAACAATTACCATACAGTACATAGCGATGATAAAGTTTGGTTTCATACCACCAATGTTGATGATGGAACCTACAAAGAATTTTAATACAGCTCCAGCTGCAAGCAGAATTGCTGTAAGAAGAAGATCTGCAATATTGAGACCTTTCTTTTCACTTGTTTTTAATTCTCTTTTTTCCTGGAGATTTTCCTGAACCTGTTCGTTTTCTTCTCTTGTGTTTTCTGTGTTTTTAATTTCTTCTGACATAATTATCACCTCTTTTTTTTGTGTTTCTGTTTGTAGTAACAATGATAGTATATAAATACTTTGATGTTACTGTCAATAGAAACATTGATAATATTTTGTTATTTTTATTCTTTTTTTTGGGGAGAGATTAAAAGTAAAAAGTCTGAATTATTCTGTCACACAAGCTTATGATAAAGTTTGCTTTCTTTGAACTTCTATCTGCAAGGAGTGGAATTGTATCTAAAAGGTAATTTCCAAGGATGATTTTTATTCTTCCATATTCTGTGCCTTGAATTATTTGGCCACTGATAAAATCTGGAACTTCAACGATAATCTGAACATTGCTCAGATTTTCTGCAATTGAAGAGCCTGTAACAAAAGGGATACATTCTGCTTCGGGCGTAAAAGCTGGAATTAAATTAATGGCTTTTTCTTTTGAAGCAAGGGCCTTGATAAAATAGGGCTTTATATCATAAAGCTGAGTAAAGTCTGCAAAGGAAGCAAAGGCAAAGTCCATTAATTCTTTTCCATCGTGTACTCGATTTGCCTGTCCTTCTTTTGTATTTTTTCCTGGTCCCTTCATTGTAACTGATAAAAAGCGGGTTCCCTTTCTGCTTGCTGTCAGGGCAAGGTTGTAGCCGCTTTCATCTATGTAGCCGGTTTTTAATCCGTCACAGCCTTCGAGAATATCTAGAAGAGGATTTGTATTTTTTTGTGTGATTCCCATTGTTATATGCTCTGGGAATCCATTAGAAAAATCCTGAGGACCGTAAACATCACCGGGAGCCATATTTTTCTTTTTAGGATATGTGAACTCGCGGACAGAATGAAATCTTGCCAGCGAATCTGGATGTTCTTTAAGATACACCCGACAGAAAGCGGCCATTTCGCGGGCAGTTGTTGTGTTTTCTTCGCTGTAACCGGAAGCTTCAACAAAATGGGTATATGTAAGTCCCAGCCTTTCGCAAGTCTTGTTCATTCTCTGAATAAATGCTTCCATACTTCCGCTTATAGTGTAGGCCAAGGCATAGGCAGCATCGTTACCGGAAGCAATTGAAAGTCCAAGCAGTAATTCTTCAAGAGTAACAATTTGATCTTTTCCTAAAAACATAAGGGAAGAATGTGGCGGCATATTGCAGGCCCAGCTTTCAGGGGGAAGGGGAATAATATCATCATAGTGAAGGTGGCCAGCGGAAACTTCTTCATCGACAATATACATGGTAAAAAGCTTTGTCATGCTTGCCGGTGGAATGACTTCATCAGCGTTTTTTTCATAAATAATGTTGCCGTTGGAAATGTCAATTAAAATTGCAGATTCAGCAAGCAGGTCTAATTCTGGAGCAGCTAGATTGTAGGGCAAGGGCTGAAGAATTTGATAGCGCGATGAATATTCTGTTTTTATATATTGCTGCAATTTTTCATTTTCTTCCTGAGTAAGCTTTGAGGCTGCGATGGTGTTTTTGAAGGATAAACTTCTTGCACTTAGTAATACTGCAAAAGCAAG
>JAILQA010000013.1 GCA_024699205.1 Treponema sp.
AGCCTGGTTTGTCTCATATAAATAATTATTGAGTTCTATAACTTTCATATCATATTCGTTTTGCAGGAAAGCAATAATGAAAATCTGAATAAGAGCAAAAACAACAAATGAAGGTGTAAGAAGATGAATACCCTGAATAAAAGTTGCGTGTTTAATTAAAAGAATGTTTGATGTTGCACCAACTGCAAGAATCAAAAGAGAAATAATACTAAGAGTAGAAATAAAGTCGCGGTGCTTAAACATGCTTGAAATAAATAAAATGCCGTCCAAAACAGAAACTGTGTACATATAAACCTGCATTGCCGGAACTATGCGGTTTGCTATACCAATTGGTAAAACCATATCCAGAATAAAGAAGACAAAACTAGGAGCTGCAATAATCATGGCAGGAATTTTACGGAAGATATATTTATTTAATGTGTCAATGTACAAAGTTAGAAAACCTGGAATAAAGAAAACAGAAATATATTCAACACGAAGCATTGCTGTAAAAGGAATGTTTGGAAAGAGGGTTTTTATGATTGGAAAGCTGGAAGCTGCCAGTCTTGAATATAACGCAAGAATAAGCAAAGAAAGATAAAGTGTTGATTTTTCTTTTTTCAGGAAGAAAATAATCAAACAATAAATAGAAATCATTAAAAGTATGCCGCTGAAGACAGAATGTCTGCAGAAATCTTTGAAATTTGTTGTGCGGTAGTTTTCTTCTTCGTAAAGGGAAATTGTTCCGCGTAAACCACCTTTTCGGTAGAAATTATTTGAAACAAATATAGTAAGAAGAACATTTCCGTTTTCGTCGGCTGTAAAAGCTGCTGCTTCGAAATTCTGTTCTGCTTTGCCATTTTCCCATTCTTCTGCAGGGGTTCCTGATTGGTAAATTAAATCATTATTCGCATAAATAGAAAAAGCAGTGTAAGCAAGTTTATAAACTGGAAAAGCATACTTTTTACCTGGAATCAGATTTGTGATTGTGAGACGGTAGGTTCCAGAGCCTTTTCCCGTTTTTGCAATTTTTCTTACATCATCAGAAATAGGATATTTATTCCAGTCTGAAGGTGTTGCAACTGTGATATCTGGTTTTGTTGATGTATCATAAGGAGGAACAAATTTTCCCCAGAAAAAATCCCAATCGGCATTAATATCCAGATAATACTTATTTAAGAGTTCTGGATTTTCAATTCTGTAAGAGCTTGTGGCGAACAAATTAAATGAGAAACACGTAAAAATCAAAAAAGCAAAAATTGTGCATTTTTTCATAAAATCTCTCCTGTTTCCTGTGTTTTTTTGGCTTTTCTGGAAACTTCAAACAACTGCAGAGGCTTTTCTTTTCCTTTTACGTACATTGCTTCGAGTTCGTTTAATTCAACCTGAATAGTTTTTTCTTGCAAAATAAGTTGTTCCAGAGCCTGTGAAACAATTATATTTTTTCCAAGTTTTTCGCAAACAGATTCAATTCGGGCGGCAGTATTTACCGTGTCAGAAATTACTGTGTCGTCCATGCGGTTTTCTTCACCAATAGTTCCGATAATCATTCTTCCGTAATGAATACCAATCCATGCATCAACTTTATGACCATTACAAATTTCCAGAGTATTAAACTTTTTTTTACAGTCAGTAAATTCCAGGGCCGCGCGTACAGCATCAATTTCTTAATTAGGAAACAAAGCCATAAACCCGCCGCTTAAGAATTTACTTACGAAACCATCATATTTTTTGATGATTGGTGAAACCTGTTTAAGATATTCATTAAAAAGTAAAAAGTGTTCTTCTAGTGCAATTTCTTCTGTAAGGCTAGTGATATTGATTTTTGAGAACATAATGCTCATTTCGATATTCGAATAATCACCAAGTTTTGTTTTAATTACAGAATCTTTATTTAAGAGATGAAGGAATTCTTTAGGAACAAAGCGCAGATATGCTTCGTTGAGACGCTGTAATTCGCTTGAAGATTTTACTGTGTTTTTATGAATATCATTCTGAATGGCAGCAAGCATTAAAATTTGAATAATTACGAAAGCAACGAGGAAGAAAGGGAAAAATGAAACTGGCATCAGATCTTTTTGCTTTGAATAAATGATATCAATAAGACCGCCTAAAGCAAGTGTACAATAACTTAAACTGTTATACAGAGAATATTTTTTGTGTTTTATAAGATTTGAAATAGCGAAAGTAA
>JAILQA010000030.1 GCA_024699205.1 Treponema sp.
ATTGCTTCTGTAGAAGTAAAGAAAGACAATGTTCGCCTTGCCCTTGAAGAATCTTCTAAAATTGAAGCGGTTTTTGTAGAAGCTGCAAATACAAAAATTGAATCTGCAGAAAGTATTGAAATTAAAGAAATAAAAGTAAGCGATGTTGTAGACAAAATTACAATCAAGGGTGGAAGTGTAGAAAAAGTTCAGGTAGTGCCTGTTGAAGAAGGCTCATCATCTTCTGGTCAGAGTGGGGCTGCACCTGAAAAAACTCAAATTGTTATTGATGGAAAAACAGAAGTAAAGGGTGTTGAAGGAACAAATGATGTTCAATTAACAAAAGAAGCTATTCAAAGCGGTTCAAACGTAGTTGTAAAGGCCCCTGTACCTGTTGTTACTTATTATGATGATACTATTGTATTTTTGTCAAACGGCGATACTACAGGTACTGAGTTTGAAGGTCAGGATGTTTATTACGAATATGTTTTTGATCTTGTGACAAAGTACGAAGAAGTAAATGAAATGGGGTATAAGATTAAAATATATAAGCTTCCTGATGTTTTAAAAGTTTTCATGGCTGCAAAGTTTGAAGGAGCAATGCAGATTTATGAAATAACCAATGAGGATATACCTGGAACTATAGTAGATTCAAATACACTTTGTATTAAAAATTGGTATGATACATCTCTGGTTCTTAAATCTGCAGGTCTTGTAAAAGGTTCTTTTGAGGCAGATAGGGCAACACTTGAATTTCCTGAATATAATCAGAAATTTGACATAAAAAACTGCGGAATCCCAGAAAAAATTATACTCCCTGAGGATCCAGATAAACCAGTATTTACTGTAACACCTTCTACAAATGGAAATGTCATCAACTTTACTTTTAATGACAGCGATGATGAGCAGAACCCGGATAAATATATTGCTGATTCAATAAGCGTATATCAAGGGGTGAAAGAAGGTGATAAATGGCTCTGGAAAGAAGATAGTGTTTTTTCTAAATACGGAAACAAGGAAAAATCTGTAAGTTTTACAGACTGTTTTGTAGACCTGGGAAAAGAATATGCATATCGCTATGTTAGAAATCGCTATAGACCACCTGAGGACGACTTCGTAGTTGTAACAGCAAGTGGTGGAGACGGCGAAATTGTATTATCTGCAGAAAACTCTACAGTAGATAATGGTGTAAAGCTTACAATTTCTGATGTTTCATCTTATGCTGAGTTTAATGCATCAAACCGCACAATCTTCAGATATTATGAAAATGATAATGATAAGAATGATAATGATGAAGAGCCATGTTATGTAACAATTGAACATTACAGAACCAATACAGGAATGCTTCCGATTGTAGACTATTATACAGATAAAGGCACAAGTTATACTTATAAAACCCAATATATATTCAGCAATACTGATTTAGATATTACGTATAAACCAATTGTAAGACCTTGTACTATAAGAGCAACTGTAGGTCTTGGAGAACCAAAAATTACAAACTCTCCAGCTGGAAGTGTAAACGAAAATAAAATCTTCAACTTTACAGAGACACCTGAAATTGATGTAAATCAACTGGTAGATAATGCAAGATATAATATCACTTTTGAATATACATATACAGAACAAGGTGATGGTTATACTTCAACAGATATAAGAAGTATTCTTTATGACCCAGAGCGTTCAGAAGAACAGATTGACTTAAATAATGTTTACAACTGGTCATCACATACTTATACATATAACAAAACCTATCGTGTATTTATTACTTATAGTAATGGAATCTATTATGACTATGTATATACAAAAGGCGATTTCCCCGGAATGGCAGATATTGTTGTTCAATAAGAATTGGAACTGTAGAGTGTGTCTAAAATAATACAGCAGACCATCGCTGGTAATACTAGGTTGTAGTTTTACTGGTGGTGGTCATTTTGTTTTTAAAATGTGCAAAAATGGGAATATGATGAAAGATTTTTTTGCAAAATAGTTATCAATTTACATTAATTCCACCAATAATATGTTATAATACAATTCATATAAAAAGGATTGTTTATGACCGATCAGGAATTAAAAAAACTAAAAGATGATTTATGGAACGCCGCAGATGTTCTTCGTGCCGGAGCCCACTTAGCAGCAAACAAATACGGACAGCCAATTTTAGGCCTCATCTTCCTCCGCTATGCAGATATCCTTTACAAGCAGCACAAAGCAGAAATAGAAGCAGAATACAATAAATCAAAAGGCACACGAGCCGAAAAATCCATAAAAGATATTTCAATCAAATATTGTGGCTTTTACCTTCCGCCAGAAGCCTATTACACAACAATCAACGATGCGCCCGATGACGCAAACAAAGCAACCCTCGTAAAAAAGGCGATGGAAGCCATAGAACGCGAAAACGAAAAGATGGACGGAGTTCTTCCAAAAGAAGTGTACGGCCAGCTCGTGCCCGAAGAAGAACCGGAACTCCTTTCCAACATCATGCGCATCTTTATGGATATTCCGGAGAACATCAGCGTAGATCTCTTTGGCGAAATCTACGAATTCTTCCTCGGCGAGTTTGCCCTTCAGGAAGGAAAAGACGGCGGAACCTTCTATACACCGGCAACCGTTGTCCGCTACATGGTAGAAGTTCTCCAGCCACAGAATGGCGAAAAGAAAATCTTAGACCCTGCCTGTGGTTCGGGAGGTATGTTTGTTCAGGCAGCCCGCTTTATGCACCGCCACAACAAAGCTTCTGATGAAGTAATGAAGTTCCGCTGCTACGGCGTAGAAAAAGAACCCGACACAGTAAAGCTCGCAAAAATGAATCTTCTTTTGAACAATGTCCGCGGCGAAATTGTAGAAGCCAACTCCTTCTATTCAGACCCTCACAACGCAGTAGGCAACTTTGATTACGTAATGGCAAATCCTCCTTTCAACGTAGACGAAGTTGTGTACGACAAAGTAAAAGACGACCCGCGCTTTAACATCTACGGCGTTCCAAAAAACAAATCAAAAACCGCCAAAAAAGGCAGCGACAAAAAAGAAACCGTTCCAAACGCAAATTACCTCTGGATAAGCTACTTTGCAAGCTCACTCAATGCTACAGGAAAAGCAGCCCTCGTTATGGCAAACTCCGCAAGCGATGCCGGCGGTTCAGAACTCGAAATCCGCAAAAAGATGATAGAAGAAGGAATCATCAGCCAGATGGTAACCCTTCCAAGCAATATGTTTTCTTCCGTTACCCTTCCTGCAACCCTC
>JAILQA010000111.1 GCA_024699205.1 Treponema sp.
AAATTAAGAATTACCTGCTTTGTTCTACTTGCGGCATCAAGAACAGGAGAAACTCTTACTACTGTTGCAGAAAAAATCTGTCCTGGATATGCTTCCAGTGAGATTTCTGCCTTTAAGCCAATTTTTAAATCACCTACATAACGTTCCGGAATACTTGCTGTTACCTGAAGATTTTCTATATCACCAATTTTTGTTACAACGGTTGCTGTAGAAATCTGCTGGCCTATTTTTACCGGAGTCTGTAAAATACTTCCGCTGATTGGAGATACAATCGGACTCCATTTATAATTTGCACCAGCTGTAGAAGGGTCAATATATGCAATTATGTCACCTTTGTTTACATGGCTTCCAAGACTTACATTTACACGAACAACCTTACCGGAAATTGATGGATAAACTTCTACGGAGGTTTGTGTTTCTATATTTCCATTTGTATTAACAAAATCATGCATTGTCTGAGGAGCTGCAATAACAGTCTGAACAGAAGTTACCATTGAGTTTCCACCGTTACCCCAGCTTGTTTTTCCGGGAGCGCCAAAGGCTCCACCGCCAGATCCTTTTTCTTTTGATTCATTTATTTTAAGCACCGCAAAAACAGTTAATCCGGCAACAATGCAAAAAATCACTGTGGAAATTATTCCTTTTTTTATTTTATTATTCATCGCCATTTATTTCTCCATTATATTTCTTATATTTTTGCTCAAAACGTTACTTTTTCATAAAAGAACCGAATGGAAGTCCAAGTACGTTTTCGAGATTCAAAACTGAATTGATAATTATATATTTTTGTCTCTGAATGTTTCTGCGAGACGTTGCCAGATTATCTGCCGCTGTCTGTAAAACACTAAGATCTTTTGAACCGCTGTTGTAGGCAAGCAAGGTTAAATCGTAAGTTTTCTGCATTAATTCAAGATTTGCTTCACAGAGCTTTAATTGAGTCTGAGCTTCCAGAATACTGTTATAAGTATTTCTGATTGTCATTTTTACAGAAGTTCGCGTATTTTCTAAAGTAAGCTTTGCTGCTTCCAAACCGGATTCAGCCTGTTCAATTGATATTGCAGAATTAGACCAGGGTAAATAAGAATCTAAAGGAATGCGAACTCCTAAAGTAATATTGTGATTTTCGTTGGAAAGGCCAGGTTCACGGTTGCCTGTAAGAGCAGAGGAACTAAAGCCCTGAGAATAAGACAAGCTGACTGTCGGACCATAAGCAGAAAGTTTTGCACCTTTGATGCTGATTTCATAATTTTTTATAGCCTGCAAGGCTTTCTTAACATCGGGCAGTTCATCGACATTCTTATTTAAAATTTCCGGGTCAAGTTCAAAATGAAGAATGTCATCCAGATTTCCGTTTATTTCTATCTGCTGGCTCAAATCTATTCCTAAAACCTGTTTTAAAGAATCAAGGCTTGTTTGATAAGCAGTTTCATCGGCAGCTACAGTCGGAATTTTGCTTTCGTAATTATATTGGGAAGTTAAAAGGGTAAGCTGATCAAGTTGTCCGCGGTTATATTTTATAAGGTTTGAGTCGTAAGTTCTTTTTGCTGCATCGAGAGTTTTTTTATCTGAATTAATGGTTTCTAAATCGTTTAATAAAGAATAGAAAGCAGAACGCACATTCTTTTCTACAGAACGCACAGTTGCTTCATAAGATAGAAGCCCGTTTTCATAAGCAAGTTTTGCAGAAGCAATGCTGGTTGCAAGAGAAGGCGTTATAGACAAAGAAAGAGTTCCTGTTGCTGTAAGGTTCCATTGGTCAAACTTTTTTACTGGTTCTGTAAAATTAACATTGGCTGTAAGACTGGGGCTTACACTATTCCAGGAATATTTATTCTTTAAAGCAAGAAGATCTAAATCCATTTTACTCTGCTTTATAGACATATTATTCTGGAGGGAAAGAGAAACAGCATCTTCTATTGAAAGGATTTTTATATCTTGTGCAAAAAGACAAGCAAAAGACAAAAAAGTAAGCAAAAAGGTTATGATAATTTTTTTCATATATATTCCAAATCTATTTTAAAAAGTACATTAAAGATATTTTGTTACGCCCAAAAAGACAAATTTTTTTTTATTGAATGTACTATTATATTATAAAAAAAATTGCTATAAATAAATAGAATATTTATTAGAATTTTCTAAATATTATAAAAAATTATCGGGAGAAAGTATGGCAGAATATATCTTTAACTCTCCGTTAGACGCACCTGAACAGCTTATAAAAGAATTCTTTTTGGTAAACGATAATTATTCTGAAGAGGATAAGAATAAAGTTTTAAAAGCGTGGAATCTTTTAGTAGAAAAGACAAAAGGCATTCTGCGTGAATGTGGAAAGCCTTATTATTTACATCCGCTTAGAGTTGCAAATATTCTTGCACAAAATAAATTAGACAGTGATACTCTTGTTGCAGCAATTCTTCACCCTATTCACAAATTTGGAGTAAGCGAAGAAGAGGTAAAAGCTGATTTTGGTGAAAATGTTTCTAAAATTCTAATCACTACAAGTAAAATTATTGCGCTTCCTATGAACTCAAAAACCCTGCATGAATCGGATGCAATAAGAAAAATGCTTTTTGCAATGTGTGATGACGCCCGAGTTATTCTGCTGACACTTTCAGACAGACTGGACCGTATAAGAAATATTTCAAGTCTTACAAAGGAACAGCAGAAAGCCCTTGCCGAAGCTGTAATCGAAATCTGGGCACCGCTTGCTGACCGCCTTGGAATGCAGAAAGAAAAAAATGAATTTGAAGATTTAAGTTTACGCTATACAAATCCGGCTGCTTTTTTACAGATAGAAAAAATTGTTGCCCAATCTCAGGAAGAACGTGCTGCTTATCTGGAAAAGGCAGTAAACAGTATTTACAAATCTGCAGAAAAAATGGGGATTTCTGTAACAATCACAAGCAGGGCAAAACATTATTATTCAATTTATCAAAAAATGAGAAAGCGTAACAAAGAGGCTTCTGAACTTTACGATTTGCTTGCACTTAGAATTTTATGCAATTCTCCAGCAGAATGTTACACTTTAGTAGGACTGGTACACGGCCTTTGGAAACCAATGGACGGACGATTTAAAGATTACATTGCAATGCCAAAAGCCAACGGCTATCAATCTTTACATACAACAGTAATCTGTGAAGGAAAGCCTCTTGAAATTCAAATCAGAACTTATGAAATGCACAACCTTGCAGAACACGGAATTGCCTCTCACTGGCTTTATAAAAAAGGTACAAATCACGATTTAGTTGAAGCAGACAAACTCGATATCTTTAATCGTCTTCAACAATTTAAACAAAATGCTCTTACGGATACAAGTTCCTTTGCAACCCTAAAAAACGAGCTTTTAGGCGATGAAATCTATGTTTTTACTCCAAAAGGCGATGTAAGAAAATTGCCGGCAGGAGCAACAGCTATAGATTTTGCCTATGCAATCCACTCTGCTATCGGAGAAAAAATTATTGCGGCTAAGGCTGATGGAAAAATTATTCCTCTTTCAAAACCGCTGCAAAATACGCAGATTATTGAAGTTATTACAAATCCTCAGGCACATCCAACCGAAAGTCAGCTTAAACTAGTAAAAACTTCAAAAGCGCACCAAAAAATTCACTCCTGGCTTATGTCAAACGATCCGACCTTTAGTGAACGTGTTTCTTTACAAAAGGCAGAAGCAGAAGCACTTATTCAGAATCAGATTTCAGTAGAAACAAAAGCTCACAAGCGACGTCCTAAAGCCGGAAAGAATCCAGAGATTCAACCATATAGAGCGCCACATAATATTCTTGTTCAGGGTGATAAAAATGTTCTTCACAATATTGCACAATGCTGTCATCCACAATATCCTGATTTGATTGTAGGTTACGTCACCCGCTCAAAAGGAATTACAGTACACCGCGCCGATTGCCTTATCTACCAGCGTATTCCCAACAAAGAAAACAAAACTATAGAAGTAACCTGGGAAGAAAAAAATTAACAATTGTACATTATCAATTGTTACTTGCTACTTGCTTTCCACATCCAGGTGAGTTCGTGTTTGTTGTAATTCAAGTGAATTAGGCGACTGTTGGGAATCGCTTCGAATTGGGCAATAAGAGACCAGTCTATTTCGCCCTGCATTTTGATTGTACAAATCATATTTTTGGTAAGTCCGCTTTCCAGCCAGACTTGAATCCATTTTAACAATCTTTCGGGATAGCAGATTACATCACTAAAAACCCAGTCAACAGGACCAATTTCCTCTGGTGTTAAAGTAAAAGCATCGTGAGCCTGAAACTTTACAAGAGGATTGTTCATAAGGGAAGGAGCAAGTTCGGCACGGTCAACAGCATAAACAGAGGCTCCTAAACCAACTAAAACCCAGGTCCAGCCACCAGGACAGGCACCTGCTTCAAAGCAAGAGGAACCGGAAGAAGGCAAATCTGAAGCAAGAAGAAGCCTTGCCATTGTAAGGCTTTCCTGGATTTTTAAGTAAGCTCGGCTAGGCGGATTTTCGTGGTCTTCTATAAAATGAAGACTACCAGCCGGCAAAAAGGAAGAGGTTGCAGCACTTGCAATCAAAGTATGTTCATCAATCAGAGAATACAAACCAATCTGCGACTGTGGAATCTCAAGTGGGAACTTCCTTTCCTTTAAGTTTATGTAAGGTAATTTCTCCTGAATAAGCTGTGCCCGTCTGAAACAAGTATACTGATAGGGAGCCCAGTTTCTCTGCAAGGATTTTAAATGATTTGCCGCACTTCCTATGGAATCAAAAGAAAGCAAAAAAGGCTCAAGCATTACAGTACGGGCCCAGTAAGGAAGTTTTCCAGCAGATTTTTCTAAAAAAGCAGCCTTATCTTCAAAATAATACAAATCACCATAAACATTTGCAGGTTTTTCATCAAAAGCAAAGCGATTTTTTAATTCAGAAAGAAGTAATTGAGCCTGCTCAGGAAAAGCTAAAAATGCAATTCCCGACAACATTTGAGGAAGGATTTTTTTTGAAAGCACATTATCATTCATAATTCTAAAATCAGACAATTTCCGGCTCTTCATCTTCATTGATTTCCTCAAGACGCTTAATCATCTGATGGAAGCGGTTTTCGTCAGGAGAAAAAAGAATACTAAAACCTACATGAGTAACACCATCAACCTCAGAAACCCACATAGGTTTGCATCTGAGTTGCAGCGGACTTTCGTTAGGAAAACGAGAAATCATAACCTGAATCATATATTCTTTTTCAAGATTTACAACTACAGAAACAGGAAAGATAACCTTACAACCGGTAGCACTTATATTCTCAAGTATTTCCGGCAAAGCACAGAGTTCAGGTATGTTCACCCTTCCTATTTCTTTATATCTTGTACTTATTCTGTTTTCTTCCATGAAAGAAAATCCTTTTTAATAAAAATGGTGAAAGATTACTTTTTGAAGAATGCAGCAAAGGGATTATAACTTTCGCCGTCATCATCCTGTGAAGAAAGATATTTTTCGGCAGTTTTGTCCTGCTCAACAGAAGAAGCTGTTTTTAAAGAAATACGTTTCTGGGCAGCATCTACCTTATCTACAACAACACTCATTTTCTGACCGATTGAATAAACCTTCTTTAAGTTTGTATTTGCAGAGATTCCTTCAAGCTCACTGATATGAACAAGCCCGTCTATTCCTTTAGCAAGATTTACAAAAACTCCAAAATCCAGAATGCGGCTTACAGTTCCGTCAATTTTTGTTCCAACCGGGAACTGTTTTTCAACAGTCGACCATGGATCCTTCATCAAGGCTTTAAGACTTACGCTCACACGCTCATCTTCCCAGTCAGTTTTTAATACTTTTACCTTTAATTTCTGACCTTCTGTTACAATTGCTGCAGGATCTGTAACCCGGTCAATATCCATCTCAGAAATAGGAAGAAGAACCCGGAAGCCATCAACATCAAGAAAAGCACCAAACTTTTCAATTGATTCTACAGTTCCTTCAACTATCTCGCCTTCCTTGATTTTTTCTGCATATTTTACAAGCTGGTCAGCATATTCTTTTTCTCCAATCAAACGGTTTGAAACAAGAACA
>JAILQA010000130.1 GCA_024699205.1 Treponema sp.
GAAGAAGCCGGTGTAATCCTTGATGATGAAGACCTTGATAATGTTGCAGGCGGTATTCCCATCAACCCGTGGATTATTTCATTATAGTGATAATGATTATATTAGGAGAATCCAAAATGGAATTAACAGGAAAATTAAAGGATGAAATGTCTCAGGTAAAAAGTAAGAAAGAAGCCAAAGAGATTATGGAAAATGCCGGAATGAAGCTTACTGACGACGAGCTTGATACAGTTGCCGGCGGTTGGGGTGAGTGGTTGGTATTGCCTCAGTCTAGGAAATTTTCATCTGACTTTGATACCCCGGATTATTTACGACCGAACTAAAACATCTTTCGGTATCGCCGGCATGACATAAGTTTGCATTGCAAAATGGAGTAATATTATGGAACTTACAGGAAAATTAAAAGACAAAATGGCTGAAGCAAAGGACAAGGAAGAAGCAAAGAAAATTCTGAAGAATGTACTGTTTTGAAACTGTTTTTACAGGCATTTATGTACTGATTTGTTGCTATTCACAACTTAAACTGGGCTTAACTAAATAGCAAAAAAGGGTCTTTTATGTTTAATTGTGAAATGGTTTTTAAAGATTATTCAGAAAAAGTTTATGCCTATCTTCGTCAGCATGTATCTAATCAGGCTGACATTGAAGATTTGCATTCTCATATCTTTTGCAGAATTGTCCAGTATGCGCCAACTTACCGTGGAAACCCCAATGCGGTATCAAGTTTTGTTTATACTATAACACGTACTAGTACAATTAATTATTATAGAAGTAAAGGCCGCCTTCCTTCATCCCTTGAGGAGCTGGATTTTGATTTAAAAGAAGATGGTGGAATTGAAGAAGATTTTATAAACCAGGAGGAACTTGAATGTCTTGCTTCATCATTGGAAAAGCTTTCTGCCATTGAGAGGAACATTATAATTTATTGCTACTATAATAATATGACTTTAAAAGAAGCCGCATTTAAAAATGGAATTTCTTACGGTGTTTGTAAAAATCTGCACAGGTCTGCTTTAAATAAATTAAAAGAGTTTATTAGTTTTTAATTTTTTTCCTGCCCGATTTTAAAGTTGGGTGTCTGAATAAGTGAAAATAATAAATGCATTTATTTATTATAACGGTCAATAAATTTTAGGAGGCTGAAATGTCAAAAGAAAGTGTAAAAGATTTTTTGGAAGAAGTTTCAAACAATGAAGATTTGCAGAAGCAGCTAAAGGTTGCAACGGAAGGAGCAAAAGTTGATTGTGAAAAAATGATTCAATCACAGGCTGAAATACTTGTAAAAATTGCAAAAAATGCAGGATATGATTTTACAGTTGAAGATGTGCTTGCAGCAGGAAAAGTTGAAAACGGCAGACTTGATGAAAATGAACTGGATGCTGTTGCAGGCGGTGAGTATAACGGAATTTGTATTCTTGCTGGTTATACTACAGATATGGACACTCACGAGGCTGCTTCCGTTGGACTTTGTATGGGGGTTGGTGTTGGTAAAGAGCTGTTTAAAAGATGGTATCGGTAAAGAGCTGTTTTAAAAGGCACTTTAAAAGCAAAAAAAAAGTGTCAGCCAAATTAATTGATAATTATTTGTTTACTATTTAGGAGATTGAAATGTCAAAAGAAAGTGTAAAAGATTTTTTAGAAGAAGTTTCAAAAAATGAAGATTTGCAGAAACAGCTAAAGGCTGCAACAGAAGGAGCAAAAGTTGATTGTGAAAAAATGATTCAATCACAGGCTGAAATACTTGTAAAAATTGCAAAAAATGCAGGATATGATTTTACAGTTGAAGATGTGCTTGCAGCAGGAAAAATTGAAAACGGCAGACTTGATGAAAATGAACTGGATGCTGTTGCAGGCGGTGGTGAGTTAGGTGGAATATGTTTTATTTTTGGTTATACTTCTTATAAACCTGATGAAGGCGAAGGCTACTGGTCCAAGGATGGTGCTTCTGCCGGACTTTGTTTCGGTTTTGGTGTAGGTAAGCAGTTTTAAAAGACACCTTAAATAAGTAAATAGTGCATAAAACAAGGGGCTGACCGTGACTTATTAGCCAGCTCCATGTTTTTTTATATGTTATATTTATATGTTTTATTATAGAATAAAAGACAGATACTTACTTCGTGGCTGGAAGAAACTTCCTTATGCTTTGTTAGATTCAAAAAGTGGCAGAGTCCTTTTTTTTAAGGAACAGGAATTTAATGCACTTTTGCTGTGTGCTGGCAAAATTTCTGATGAAAGCATTAATTTTCTTCCGTCATATCGTTCAATCATAGAAAAATTATGTGAATCAGAGCTTGTCGAAAAGCTCAGTAATCCTCGTCCGTTAAATAAAAATCAGGAATACAAGGAATATCCTTCCAGGTATTTAAATAATGCACATTGGTCTGTTACGGGCAAATGTAATTACAAATGCAAGCATTGCTATATGTCTGCACCGCATGCCAAATATGGTGAGCTCCCGCTAAAAGATTGTATACGCATTGTAGAACAGCTTGCAGAATGTGGGGTTTTTTCAGTTTCCCTTACCGGTGGAGAGTGTTTAGTACGCAAAGATTTTTTTAAAATTGTTGATGCTTTGCTTGCTAATAATATAAAGATAACAACAGTATATTCAAACGGTCATCTTGTTACCGAAAATATACTTTCTAAGTTTGAAGAACGGAATATTCATCCTGAATTCAATATGAGTTTTGATGGTGTCGGCTGGCATGACTGGATGCGTGGAATTAATGGTGCTGAAGAGTCTGTTATCCGTGCTTTCAGGCTATGCAGAGAAAGAGGTTTTCCAACGCAGGCTGAACTGTGCCTTCATAAGGGGAATGTAAAAACTTTACGCGAAAGTGTAAATCTTCTTGCAGCTTGCGGCTGCCAGTTTTTAAAAGTAAATACTGTTATGAGTACAGGAGAGTGGATTGCAAATGGCTGTTCAGACTATACTCTTTCTTCTAAAGAAGCTTTTGATGCGTATCTTGAATATCTTCCCTATTATTATGAAGATGGTAAACCGATGGAAATTATGCTTGGCGGATTATTTCATTCCGGAAATGGAAGAAAAGGTTATTTTATTCCAGGAATAAAATGTTCTGATAAAATAGATTCTTCAAACTATTGTGTATGTGCTCATGCAAGAACATCGCTTTATATAACTGCAGAGGGACGTATGGCTCCTTGTATGCCTCTTTCAGGTAATGATGAACTTTTAAAAAATCTTCCTGATTTATGCAGGGAATCTCTTAATGATGCACTGGATGATTCTTCTTATATGGATTTAATAGACAAAAGACTTTCTGTTTATCTTTTACATAATAGTGAATGTGCTTCCTGCAAATGGAAATTTCAGTGCCTGGCAGGTTGCCGCGGAGTAGCCATGCAGCAGACGGGCGATTATCTGGGAAAAGATGAAAGCAGTTGTCTTATTTTTAAAGGCGGATATCGGGATAAACTTATTTCTCTTATGGAACAGATAAGAACACCATACCCCGATGTTCTGCATCGAGGTTAGTGATTGCCAGAAGAAAAATTATTTTTTCCTGCACGATTTTAAAGTTGGGTGTCTGAATAAGCTGGAGTGTTATTAAAGGAGTCTAGAATGAGTAGAGTAATAAAAAGATTTACGGAGCTTTTGCGTACAATGTTTGATTACCAGAAATTTGACCAGAATCCACATCTGGCAGAAGTTATAAAAAACTCTGAAGTTTCTGAGCAAGCTGAGGAACTTGGCAGTACAGATTTAGAGCAGCTGAGTGCCGCAGGAAGTGGTGAAATTCCGCTGTCACCAGATTACAGAAAATAGTTTATATTCCATTTTTATAATTTTTTTTTCTGCCCGATTTTAAACTTGTGTGTCATAATAAATATAGAAAACAGCAGTTTACCATACAAGGAGATTAGTTTATGGAACTTATAGGAAAATTAAAGGACGAAGTTTCTCAGGCAAAAGACAAGGAAGAAGTAAAGGAAATTATTGAAAATGCAGGAATGAAGCTTACAGATGATGAACTTGATTCTGTTGCAGGCGGGACTATACCGTACAACATTGGGGCTAAACGCAATCCGCATTTATATTAATTTATATTATATAGATCAAAGCTATAGATTATTAGTTAATGGAGATTACTTTATGGAATTAACAGGAAAATTAAAGGAAGAAATGGCTCAGGCAAAAAGTAAGGACGAAGCCAAAGAGATTATGGAAAATGCCGGAATGAAGCTTACGGACGACGAGCTTGATACAGTTGCAGGAGGCTGGTTTGATTTCAGTCTTCTTGAATTTTATCAGCATATGGATAGAGAGCGAGACTATAAGCTAAGAAGGGATGGAAAAATAAAATAAAAACTGCTGAAATGTCGTAGACATTTCAAAATAGCGTCAGTTTTTATATTTTCAATTTTTCGTTGCAAAAGTTGCAAAAAGGAGTAAAAAAATGGAACTTACAGGAAAGTTAAAGGACGAAATGGCTCAGGCAAAAAGTAAGGATGAAGCCAAAGAGATTATGGAAAACGCCGGAATGAAGCTAACAGACGACGAGCTTGACGTTGTTGCAGGCGGAATGGGGATTGTTCATGTTACGCAGGATCTTAATCCTCGTCATGG
>JAILQA010000176.1 GCA_024699205.1 Treponema sp.
TCATGAAGTTTATAAGAAGTATTTACAGTAACAGCAACCGCACCAAGACGGGCACAGGCAAACATATAAGTAAGCCAGTCTGGAACATTTGTTGCCCAGATACCGACATTATCACCTTTTCTTACACCAATTGCATATAGTCCACAGGCTAGATCATCAACACGTTTATCAAATTGTGCATAAGTAAAACGAAGATCACGGTCAGCATAAACCATGAACTCATGAGATGGATTTTCCTGTGTTTTTTGACGTAATAATTGACTTAATGTTAATTCAATCATAGGTGACTCCTGTTATTATTTTTCCTGTTTTTCCATAAGCATTTCTGTATCTGCACTCCCCTGGCGTAATTCCAAAGAGGCATAAGTAAGTGCATTATCTGGAAGCAGAGATTTTTGTTCGCCTTTAGATACTGCGTTTTTTGAAGAAGTATTTTTCTTTTTTAAAGCCTGCTGCAAGGCCCATGAAGATGAGCGATTCATCAGACTATAGTATTCTTTATCATCCATTTATCATGCAGGTGTATATACAACTGCCAAAATCTTTGCTTTATTTTCACCATGGCTGTGTACATGATGAGCAACAATTGATTCATAGTAAATTGAATCGCCTTGTTTAAGCTCATACTTATCTTTGCCGTAGATGATTTCTACTTCACCCTCTAGAACATAAATAAATTCTTCGCCTTCGTGAGTTGAAGTTTTAATTTCTTCTTCTGAACTTGGGAAGATATCAATAATAAAAGGATCCATGTGTCGTCCGGCCTTGTTCTGAGCAAGTGTATAAAAATCAAGGTCAGAATTAACGGCATTTCCTCTGTCTGAGAAACGGGTTACTTCCTTTTTGTCTTGTGCTCTTGTTACAACTGGTCCAAGGTTTTCATCATCGTCCATAAAAGTGCCCAGACGAACACCAAGAACACGGGCAATTTTAATAAGCGGTGTCAGATTTGGAACAAGTGAACCATCTTCAATACTCTGAATCTGAGCGACAGGAAGATTTGTGCGCTCTGAAACATCTTCAATAGAAAGCTTGCGGTTTTCGCGAACCAGTTTTACCTTTGCACCAATTTTATTTTTTTCACTCATAATTTATCCTTCAATTTTATAGTCTTTATTGTATGCAGCTTCAATTGTAGCAATGTTTATTGGATTGAACTTTTTATTTCGTGCAGAAATTGCTTCATCAAGGGCAAACTCAAAAGGTTTTACTCCACTTATCATTCCAGAACAAACCTTTGCAAGACAGCCAAGAACAACCATGTTAGCACCACGTGCATTGTTTGTTTCTGCAGCCATTTCATTTGCAGGCAAGGCAAGAATACGAATATCTTTACGAGTTGGTTTGATATCAATTAATGAAGAATTGTAAATCAAAAGTCCACCCGGTTTAAGCCATTGTTCAAACTTAGTCATAGAAGGCTTGTTGAGTGCAACTACTACATCAGGCTTTTCGATTACTGGAGAAGCAACTTCTTCATCACTTACGATTACAGAACAGTTAGCAGTTCCTCCTCGCATCTCAGCACCATAAGAAGGAATATGAGAAACGTATTTATCTTCACTCATTCCTGCAAGGGCAAGAATCTTTCCAGCGAGAATAACACCTTGTCCACCAAATCCAGCAAAAATTATTTCAGTTGTCATAAATATCCTCCCTTCCCCTACTTAGAAACTACACCAGCTACCGGAGTAGCAGCTTCAGGAACTTTTCCACCAGGAATATCACGGAAAACTCCGAGAGGATAATAAGGTTCCATCTGATCTTTTACCCAATCTGCTGCTACAGTTGGTGTAACGCCCCAGTTTGTAGGACACATAGAAAGAACTTCAACAAAGCTGTAGCCCTTTCCTTCCTTCTGATAGGTCAAAGCCTTTTTGATTGCAACCTTAGCTTTATTGATATGTGGAACATCATAAACTGCAACTCGTTCAATATATTTTGGTTCAACAAGAGTATTTATAAGCTCACAGGCACGAATTGGATAACCTACATCATCTGCATTTCTTCCGTATGGAGAAGTTTTTGTAACCTGACCAACAAGAGAAGTTGGAGCCATCTGACCACCAGTCATTCCATAAATTGCATTGTTGATAAAGATTACTGTGATGTTCTCACCACGATTGGCAGCATGAACAGTTTCTGCTGTACCAATTGCAAGCAAATCACCATCACCCTGATAGCTGATAACGAGCTTATCAGGATGAACGCGCTTCATACCAGTTGCAACTGCAGGAGCACGACCATGTGCGGCTTCGCAGGAATCAACATTAATATAATTATAGGCATAAACTGCACAACCAACAGGAGCAACAAGAAGAACATCCTGCTGAATATTCATTTCATCAATAACCTGTGCAATCAGTTTGTGAACAATTCCATGACCACATCCACCACAATAGTGTGTAGGAACATCATTCATTGATTTTGGAAATTCATATTTCTTACTCATAGCTCTTTACCTTCTCAATAACAGCATCTACAGATGGGATAATTCCACCCGGTTCTCCGTAAAAGTCAACATCACTAACCTTATGACCAGAATAAAGCTTTACATCCTGAACCATCTGGCCCATAGACATTTCTACAGTCAAAATCTTTTTTGCATTTTTACATGCAGCTTCAAGTTCTTTCTGGGGGAATGGCCAGAGTGTGATTGGTCGGAAAAGACCAGCTTTAATTCCTTGTTCGCGAAGCATTTTTACAGCTTTTTTGCAAACACGGGCACAAGTTCCATAGCCTGTAAGAACAACATCAGCATCTTCACACATAAAGGTTTCAGACATTGTTTCGTTATCCTGAATCTTCTGATAATTTTCAAAAAGAGCCTTTGTATGAGCGTTCAATTCTCCGTCAATTCCAGAAAGCTTGAGAGACATAATCTTGTTCTGTTTGCGGTCTGAAGTTTTACCGGTAAGAGCCCAAGGCTTTGCAGGGAATTCTTTTACAAAGTCAGGAAGTACACAAGGCTCAGACATCTGTCCAAGGTATCCGTCACCAAGAATCATACACATAACGCGGTACTTGTCGGCAATTTCAAAAGCCTTAAGAGTACAGTCAGCCATTTCCTGAACAGTTCCAGGAGCAATAACTACAACATGATAGTCACCATTTCCACCACCGCGGGTTGCCTGAAAGTAATCTCCCTGGGCACCAGAAATATTACCAAGTCCTGGACCACCACGCATCATGTTTACAACAACAGCTGGAAGCTGAGCTCCCGAAATATAAGAGATTCCTTCCTGCTTTAAAGAGATTCCAGGAGAAGAAGAAGAAGTCATACAGCGGGCACCTGCTGCTGAGGCTCCCATTACCATATTTATGGCAGCTAATTCAGATTCTGCCTGAAGAAAAGTTCCGCCAACTTCTGGAAGACGTTTTGCCAGATATGCAGGGATTTCATTCTGCGGAGTGATTGGATA